>JAKSBI010000479.1 GCA_022361215.1 Hyphomicrobiales bacterium
CAGGGCGGCAACGTGAACGCCCTGGTGGCCGCGCTCGGCGGCTGAGGCGCTTTCGGCGCGACGGGGCGCATCGGTCCTATCGCACCGGGACAGCTCAGCCCGCGGGATGGACCATCGGCTCGAGATTGAACCTCTCGGCAAGACCGTCCGCCTCCTTCGCTCTGCTGCTGCTGCTGCCAATGGATTCCTGCTTTCGCAGGAATGACGGTGGAGAGGTGGATGAATCCCGTCAAATCTGCGCCTGGTCGGCCTGCCGCTCACCCGGGCTGGCCAAGCCCGTCTTCCTTGCGCGGCCATGCGGGCTTTGACGATGCCCCCGTGGCGTGGCGCTGAAACACTTCGGAAACGCGAAACTCTGCTTTTTACTTCAATGATTTAGACGCTCGAATGCAAGGTTCGGCGGGCTGTCGCGTGGCAAATCGGGCGATCCGTTCGCATCTGTGGGCGCATGTCGCGGCATGGGGCCGCGCGGCGCCTGATGTCTGGGGCGGGCGCGTCAGAGACTTGGGGAGAGAGCCGTGTCGATCCTGTCCGACTCCACCGCCACGCGGCGTGGACCGAACCGCCCGAGCCCGTTGTTCGCCGGTATCCAGGCCATGCTGCGTGCCTGGTCGCAGACCCGCAAGCGCGAGGCCGACATCGCCAGCCTGAGAGCCCTCGACGATCATACCTTGAAGGATATCGGCCTGCACCGGTCGGAGATCGCTTCGGTGGTCTATGGCCGCGGCCTGGATCCGAGCCGCCGCAGGCGCGGCCCCTGGCGCTGGATCCGGTTGCTGTAGGGCGTTTCCGGCTCGCTGGGGCTCACACCGAAATGTCGGTGATGTGTCGGCCGCGTTGCGCCTTCGGCTTCGCGGCACCGTCGGCACTGCGCGCGTCGTCCGCGGGCGCGCGCTCAGGACCGGCGTCCGGAGCCTGGCCTGCTGCATCCGGTGCGGTGCCGGACGGATCCTTGCGCCGCCGCCGCGCCGCGCCGAGGTCGGTGACAGGTGTGACCACGGCGCGGGCGGAAAGGCCGCTTAGATTGCGTATCGCCATCTGAACTCGCTTTCTCGGGCACGAAGCGGTCCGGAGAGGCTTGCGGCGTCAGCGATCGGGCTCGTTGCTGATCTAGTTCGCGATCTGGACGAGCGCCAGGGCATGCCCGGCGGTGTCGTCCACGACCCGCTCGACCTTATGGGCAGCACCGGCGAGCAAGTCGCTGATCAACTCCGTCACCTCTGCCGGATGCAACGCAAAGCAGAGCACGAAGGAACCAATCAGAATGTACCCTCCCCTCAACGATCGATGGCGCATCGGGCCCTCCGTTGAAGATGTTCAGGCGCTCAACAAGCGCGATGAGGGCCACCATAGAGGCCACACCTCAAGATTCGATGGATTTGACCGCTCGGATTTAAATCAAACTGATCGGGACGCGGATTTTTGAGGCTTTTCAGGAGTCTCGAAAGCGCCGGCAATCACGTCGGCCAGCGCCCGGGCCGGGGGCGGAATCTCTCCGGTGCCCTGAAACAGCATCAGCTCGAAGGTCGGCAGCGCCGGAAATCCGGCATTTTCGTCGAGAACCTTGAGGTTCGGACCGACGCGGCTGGCGGGCAGGATCGTCACCGCCAGACCGGCCTCGCAGGCCGCATCGAGACCCGCCCGGCTCGGGCTGCTATAGGCGTGGCGCCAGCGCCGTCCGGCGGCCTCCAGCGCCATCAAAGCCGCCTCCCGGTAGATGCAGCCAGGGGCGAAAATGGCCAGCGGCACGGGATCGAGCTCGTGCGCGCAGGACCCCCGCGCCACGGCCCAGACCAGAGGCTCGGCATGCACCGTACGGCCGCCGTCGCGGTCGCAGCACTGGGTCACGAGCGCGATATCGGCCTCACCTGCCTCCAGAGATTCCAAGGCTTCCCAGCTTCTTACACAGCCAAACTCGACCTCCACGAGAGGGTAGTCGCGGGCAAAGCCGGGGAGCACGTCTGGCACGAACAGCATCGAGTTGTCCGTCGCCGCCAGGCGTACGCGGCCATGCACCGAGGGCCGGCCGATGCTGACCAGCGCCTCCTCGTTCATGCGCAGCATGCGGCGCGCGTAGCCAAGCAGGACCTCCCCCTCGCCGGTCAGCCGCACATGCCGGCGCGAGCGCTCGAACAGCCGCGTGTCGAGCGCCGTCTCCAGCCGCTTGATCTGCATGCTCACGGCCGACTGCACGCAGTTCAGGCGCTCCGAGGCCCGCGTGAAATGGCGCGTCTCGGCGACGGCGACGAAGGTTCTGAGCAGATCCAGGTCGAGCGTGGTGAGCATGGCCTATATATCACATATCGAGATGAAGAGATCATTATAATTCATTTCTATGATGATTGAGGCGCCCCTAGACTGCAAGCCGCAATTTCATCGGACAGTCGTGCCCGCCCATCAAACCAAGAGTGCCCTCATGTGGAACCGGATCTGGATCCTGATCGTTTGCGCCGCTTTGATCATGGGGCTGAGCATGGGCTTCCGCCAGAGCCTGGGCCTGTTCCTCTCTCCCATCACCAGCGCGCAGGGGCTCGGCCGGGAAGCCTTCGCGCTGGCCATGGGGCTGATGAACCTGGTCTGGGGCCTGGCCTCGCCCTTCGCCGGCGCCGTCGCCGACCGCTACGGCGCCGGCCGCGTAGCGGCCACGGGCGGCGCGCTCTACGGCGCAGGGCTCCTGGCGCTGAGCTGGACCGGCGACGGCGCGCAGCTTCACATTGGCGGCGTGCTGATCGGGCTGGGCCTGAGCGGATCGGGCTTCACCGTGATCCTCGGGGCGGTCGGCCGGGCCGTGCCGGAGGAGAAGCGCAGCGCCGCCCTCGGCCTGGTCACCATGGGCGGCTCGATCGGACAGTTCGCGGCCCTGCCCTACACCCATCTGCTGATCGAAGGCTTCGGCTGGGTCTGGAGCCTCGGCCTGCTGGCGCTGACGGCGCTGCTGATCGTGCCGCTCTCCGGCGGCGTCGCGGGCCGGCCGGTGGGCGGCGATGCGGGGCCGGCCCTCTCCATGGGCGCGGCGATCCACGAGGCCTGCGCCGTGAGGAGCTTCTGGCTGCTGAATGCGGGCTTCCTCGTCTGCGGCTTCCATCTGGCCTTCGTCGCCGTGCATCTGCCGGCCTTCCTGGAGGACGAGGGCTTCGAGCCATGGCTGGCCGCGGCCGCGCTCACGGTGATCGGCATCGCCAACATCGCGGGCAGCTACGGCTTCGGGCTCCTGGGCGACTGGTACCAGAAGAAGTCCGTGCTCAGCGGGCTCTATCTGGCGCGCGCGCTGATCTTCCTCGCCTTTGTCGCGATGCCGGTCACGGAGGTCTCGGTGCTCGTCTTCAGCGCGGCGATCGGGCTGACCTGGCTCGGCACCGTGCCGCTCACCAGCGGGCTGGTGGGGCACATCTTCGGCACCACCTATATGTCGACGCTGTTCGGCATCGTCTTTGTCGGCCATCAGCTCGGCGGTTTCCTCGGGGCCTGGCTCGCCGGCAGCGCTTACGACGCGCTCGGCAGCTACGACGCCATGTGGACGCTCTCCATCGGGCTCGGGGTCCTCTCGGCGCTGCTGCACTGGCCCATCGACGAGCGTCCGATGCCGCGGCTCGCCGCGCGCGGGTCCGCGGCCTGAGCCGACCGCAGCCTCGCCTGCGCAGCGATGTCGCAGCGCATTGATAAGACGGGCCTCTCCCCCCATCTTCCGGGTTTCCAGGATTGTGTGCCATGCAGGACCAGCGCCTCCGCTACTTCCTGGTCAGCGCGGAAGAACAGAGCCTGACGCGGGCCGCCCAGCGGCTCGGGCTGTCGCAGGCCGCGCTCAGCCAGCAGATCCGCAAGCTCGAGGAGAGCCTCGGCGGCCGGCTGTTCGAGCGCCGGGGCCGCGGCGTCGAGCTGACGGCGGCGGGAAAGCGGCTGGCCGAAGAGCTGCAGGGGCCGTTCGCCCAGATCGACCAGGCGCTGGCCGAGGTCGCCTATGCGGGCGGCGCCCGGCGCGACACCATCCGGCTGACCAGCGTCCAGTCGCTCTACGGCTACTACGTGCCCGCCGCCATCCGCGCCTTCGCGGACGACTATCCGGAGGTCGACTACGTGCTGGACGCCGCGGAGACCAGCGCCGCCGTGGTGCACGCGACGCTCACCCACGCGGCCGATCTCGGCCTGACCATCGACACCATGGTCGCCCATGCCGAGCTCGACGTGACGCGCCTGTTCGACGAGCGCATCGTGGCGGTGGCGCGATCGGACTCGCCCGAGCTGAAGCAGATCGAGCGGGACGGCACGATCGCGCCAGAGACGCCGATGATCATGTATTCGAAGTCCTCGGCCCTGCGCCGCATGATCGACCGGGCCCTGCGCGACACGCCGCTGACGATCAAGGCGGAGGTGAACACGCTCGACACCATGCTCTGGCTGGCCCAGTTCGGCATCGGCGTCTGCCTGCTGCCCGAGGGCGTGCCGCTGCCGGCGGAGGGCGACGCCCGTCTGGTGGCGCGGCCGCTCGCCATCCCCAGCCTGGTGCGCCAGGTGGTGCTGATCCGGCGCGCGGACGAGCCGCTGCGCCCGCTGGTGGCGGCCTTCGCCGAGACCCTGCGCGACGGCGCCAGACATGTCGGAACGCCGGTGGCGTGACGGCGGCGGCCCGCGGCCAAGCTATAAGCTGGGCTTATTTCGCATTTCAGTCTGACCGCCTACCACAATCGGCCGGCCGCGCTATATCCAAGGCGTATCCGAGAGCGATAAGGCGAAGGGAGGTTCGCACCAACGGTCGACGAAGGAGACTCCAATGCTGGACCCTCGATGGACGCCGGATGACGCCATCCGCGCCCCAGGCCACGACCTCGCCCCTCGCCCCGCCCGACGCTTCGACACGCCGGACAGCCTGACGATCGCCCGCGCCGAGCGCGCCCGGTTCTACCGCGCGCTTCTGGGCCGCATGACCGGCCGTGGCGGCGGCACGACGCAAGGCAAGGCCACCGTCCGGCAGGCCGCCAGGGCTCAGGCCGGCACGGCATTTCGGCGCGACCCGGCGCCGTCGCACACGGCCACGCCGGTGCCTGCCGCAGACGCCCGGCAGGACCGCGCCGCCAAGCCGCCGCGCCGAGAGCGGACCCGGGTGCATGCCAATGGCTGGGCGCTCTAGCCCCCGAGACGAAACACGCGCCGGCACCGGCGCCGGGCGGCACAACCGCCGCCGATGGAGATGGACATGTGGACAGAAAGAGATTTGGATCAAGCCCGTAGCGAGTCGTCGCGCTATCCTCTAGCGGCCTACCCGTTCAACCCGCCACACGACTATCGGAAGGCTCTGGAGGTCGCCCGCGCCGAGCAAGCGAAGGCCATGGGCAGCGGTCTCGCCGCCATGGGCCGCTGGCTTTGGTCGCTCTTCCAACGCGGCATCGTGGCGCCGATCCGCCGGCGCCGGGAGCGCGCCGCCGCCATTCAGGCGCTCAGGGCGCTCAGCGACGCGCACCTGAAGGATATCGGGCTCACGCGCGGCGACATCGTCGCCGCCGTGGACGGCAGGTACACGCCGGGAGGCGACGCGCCGAACGCACCCGCACGGGCCGCCGCTGCGGACGCCGAGGCCACGCCCCATGCGCGGGCCGCCGGCACCAGCCGCGATCGGGCGACCGCGATGCGGGTCGGCACGCGCCGAAGGCCCGTGCAGCCCGCGGACACCGCGCCGCGCCCGCCGGACGGCCGCGAGGCGCACACCGGATAGCCGGCGCGACGCCCGCACACGGACCTCGCAGGCGCTGAAGCCAGGCCCGCCGCGGCACAAACGGCGGCCGTCACTTCTGCACGGCTTCGCATAAGCAGGGCTTATGTCAGCCATATGCCAGCCTTGCCGGCTCGCCTGCACGCGCGTCCATCGTCGAACCCAATGCAAAGGGGACTTGGGTCAGGTCATCCAAGGAGAAAACATGTCGAGCAAAATGCAGCTACAGAACCGAGAGACCGGGCCGCGGCGGAACGCGGCCCAGATCGCCTGGGCCGTCATCGCCGCAATCGGGCGCGGCATCGCCAAGCTGGTCCGCGTCGCCGTGATCGAGCGCTTCCAGCGGCGCATGCGCCAGGAGGCGGCCTATCGGGCCCTGATGGCCATGAGCGACCATCAGCTCAGAGACATCGGGCTGGCGCGAAGCGACATCTACGCGGCGGTCGTGGGCGCCTATACGCGCAC
>JAKSBI010000824.1 GCA_022361215.1 Hyphomicrobiales bacterium
AGGCCCCCTCTCCGTCATTCCCGCGCAAGCGCAGTGGTGTCCGGGATTCGAGCGCAGCCCATAACCAACCGTCGTCATTGCCGGGCTTGACCCGGCAATCCATGCCATTTGCCTCTCGATCTCGCTGAGGGGCCAGTGGAATGGATGCCCGGATCACGTCCGGGCATGACGAAGAAGCGAGGGCCAGCAGACCACCCGAAATGCTGTCTGGCCGCAACATTGCAGGCAAAAAACCAAGGCCGCGCCTGCCATGCAGATCCACACGCCCCGAAAATCCCGGACACCACTGCGCTGGAGCCTGTGCCCGCGAAAGCGGGTACCGGGATGACGGAAGTGAGGTGGATGGCTCCCAGCAGACGGAAAGCAGTCCCGTCGCCGGAGCTAACGCTTGTCCGGCAACGTGACGCCGCCGGTCCCCGCATAGACCTTCGCGACGGCGGCGTCGTCCTCCCGGGCATAGCCCGAGGCGCTCGCCATCACGAAGAGCTGGTGGGCGATGGACGCGATCGGGAGCGGGAACTTCAGCGCCCTGCCCGTCTCCAGCACGATGCCGAGATCCTTGACCAAGATGTCCACGGCCGATTTCGGCGTGTAGTCGCCCTCCAGGATATGGGGCACCCGGTTCTCGAACATCCAGGACGAGCCCGCGCATTCGGTGATCACCTCGTAAAGCCGGTCCGGGTCGATGCCGGCACGCATGCCGAGGGTCACGGCTTCACAGGCCGCGGCGATGTGGACGCCGGCCAGAAGCTGGTTGATCATCTTCATCCGCGAGCCGATGCCGACATCGTCGCCGAGCCGGTAGACCTTGGCCGCGATCGCCTCGAAGACCCCGTTGGCGGCCTCGAAGGCGGCAGGTGCGCCCGAGGCCATGATGACCATCTCACCGGCCTCGGCCTTTGCCGGCCCGCCGGACACCGGGCCATCGATCAGCAGCATATCGCGCGCCGCGACCCGCGCGCCCAGCTCTTCCGCGAACGCCGGCGGTACCGTGGCGCACGCGACGATCAGGCTGCCCGGCGCCAGGGTCTCGAGGACGCCGTCGGGTCCGAAGACGACCGCCTCGGTCTGCTCGGCATTGACCACGAAGATCAGGACCACATCGGCGCCGCGCCCTGCTTCGGCCGCGGTGCGGCAAGGCGAACCGCCTGCCTCCTCCAGCCGGTCGAGGACCGCGTCGCGAATGTCGGCGCCCCGGACCTCATAGCCTGCGCGAAGCAGTGAAACGGCGGCGCCCCACCCCATCGAGCCAAGTCCGACAACCGCCACCGTCTTCTTCGAGGTTTCGCCCATGATCGTTCC
>JAKSBI010000793.1 GCA_022361215.1 Hyphomicrobiales bacterium
CACCAGTTTCGATCCGACGACGGGCACACAGTATGAGGCCGGCGTCAAATATCAGCCGCAGCAAAGCAACAGTTTCGTCACCCTGTCCGCCTTTGAGCTGACCGAGCAGAATGTGTTGACGGCCGATACGGTCAACCCGGGGTTCAGCGTGCAGACGGGCGAGATCCGATCCCGAGGCGTCGAGCTGGAAGCGGTCGCAAGTCTGGACAATGGATTGGATATCGTCGCGGCCTACACCTACCTGGATGCAGAGATCACAAAAGACAATGAGGGCAATGCCGGCAATACGCCGGCTGCGGTCCCCACCCATTGGGCCTCTGTCTGGGGTGACTATAGCATCCGGAGCGGGCGCTTCGCGGGATTGGGCGCGGGCGTCGGTGTCAGGTACATCGGAGACAGCTTCGGAGACAACGAGAACACTTTCAAGGTTCCGAGCTACGTCTTGGTGGATGCAGCCATTCACTATGAGTTTCAGGGAAGCATGAAAGGGGCGCGGTTCGCCGTCAACGCCAGCAATCTCTTCGATAACGAACACGTGTCGGCGTGCCGTGCGGCCAATCGCTGTTACTACGGGGTCGGACGCTCGGTCCTGGCGACGCTCAAGTTCGGATGGTGATGGCGCCATAGGAGCAGCGCGCAGGTGTGCTCCGCCCCGCTCCTGTCTCAGCCTTCGGCCGGGTGGGCATGAGGTGGATTGAGATCGTCTCTCGTGTGGCGGCGGCGCTGTTTGGCGGCTACGCGCTGGCCGCAGTGTCAGCGGTGTTTCTGGCGCTGAGCCTGCCCCTTGCCCGGTCCGAAGCGGTGCTGACCGGCATCATGATCAGCTTCGTGGTCTATGTCTGCGCCGCGCTGTGGGTCTTTGCGGCGTCCAGCGCGTGGCGGGCATGGGCCGGGCTTGTCTTGCCCGGCCTCCTGTTGGGCGGTGCGATCGTGATGCTTCGCTTTGGGGCAGCCGCATGAAAGGGCGCTTCCGCCAGTCCATGGCGTGGCTGCATACCTGGTCGGGGCTTGTCGTTGGATGGTTGCTGTTCGCAATCTTCTTGACGGGAACGGCGAGCTTCTACCGTCAGGAGATATCCTTATGGATGAGGCCGGAGCTGCATGGATCGGCTGTGGCGTCCGATGCGGCGGCGGTTGCCTTCGCCCGACTTTCCACACTTGCACCCCAAGCCCGCCGCTGGCTGATCGATCTCCCCGACGGTCGCGACCCGATTGCGCATATTTACGTCTGGCGCGACGCGGGAAAGGCGCCGGGCTTTCAACGCGAGGCGCTCGATACCGCCACCGGCCAGCCAATTGCAGCGCGTGCCACATATGGCGGCGACTTTTTGTATTACTTCCATTTCGACCTGAACATGCCGTCGATCTGGGGACGTCTTATCGTCGGTGTGGCGGCGAGCATCATGCTGGTCGCGATCATCAGCGGTGTGATCACGCATCGCCGCATTTTCAAGGACTTCTTCACCTTTCGCCCGCGGCGTGCCGCTCAGCGGTCCTGGCTCGATGCACACAATCTGTTGGGCGTTCTGGCGTTGCCATTTCACGTCATGATCACCTACACCGGGCTGATCACTCTGATGTTTCTCTATATGCCCTGGGGAATAGACGCCGCTTACAAGGGCGACAAGACCGCCTTCATGACGGAGGCTTCACTCAGCACGCCCATTCCCGATGCTGCGGGGATACCGGCGCGTCTCACGCCGATCGAGCCATTGATCCGGGAGGCGTCCCGCCGATGGGACGGCCGCGGTGTCGGGCGTGTGGATGTCTATCGGCCAGGCGATGCAAAGGCCCTGATCGAGCTGACGTCATCCGACGCCGAGCATATTGCCCACCACCGCAAGAAGATCGTTTTCGACGGCGTGACCGGCGCGCTGATCGCCGAGAAGAACCATATGCCACCGGCGGCCAAGACACGTGCGATCCTGTACGGGCTTCATCTCGGCCGCTTCGCCGATCCCGCTCTCCGCCTGCTGTATTTCCTCTCGAGCCTTGTCGGCACGGCGATGATCGCGACGGGGCTCGTGCTCTGGGCCGTCAAACACAAACCAAAACGAGAGGGGGCAGAGAGGCCCGGCTTTGGGTATCGTCTTGTCGAGGCGCTGAATGTCGGCACGATCGCAGGGCTTCCGATCGCCATTGCCGCGCTGTTCTGGGGCAACAGGCTCTTGCCGGTCGATCTTGCAGGGCGGGCCGACTGGGAAGTGGTCTGCTTTTTCGCCGCCTGGATCCTGGCGCTTCTTCATGCGGCCCTGCGCACCGCCCGGAACGCGTGGACGGAGCAGCTTTGGGCAGCGGCTATCCTGTACGCGACCCTGCCAATCCTGAACCTTCTGACCACTGAGAGCCATCTTGGCATGACTTTGCCCAAAGCGGACTGGGTCCTGGCCGGTTTCGATCTGACCATGCTTCTGGTGGGTCTGCTTTTCGGCTGGATCGCATGGTCCATGGCCGGCCGGAAGCCGGATGGAGCCTTGGGGCCATGCGTGCGCGCGCCGTCGTCGAAGACAGTCACCAAAGGGGTCGGTCGATGATGGCCGCGCTGGCGCTTGTGCTCGCCTACTCCGGATTCGGGGGCCTTTGCTTCGCAATGCAAAAGCATCATCGGCAGCTATGGGGGCGCGATGCCGCTCCTGCCTTGCGCGTCGGCCTGCGCATCACAGGGTGGATCTGTCTGGTGTCGTCGTTTTGGGCTTGCGTTGCGGCTTGGGGAGAGGCTGTCGGTGCGGTTGCGTGGTTCGGCGTGCTTTCGGTTGCCGGTATCGTTCTGGCTTGCCTGCTGCCCTATGCCGCGCGTACTGCAGCCATGATCGCGCTTGCGTCTCCTGTTCTCATGGCGATGGCCATCGTCCTCGGATGACGGTGGAGATGCCATCGCAGCAGTTCTCGATCGGCCATTCCAATCGCAATGGGGGGCGTCGCGCTTTGCCGAGCTTCAAGCCGAAGTATCGATCGCGTAGGACAGGAAATTGTCGATCAGCCGGGCCGCGATGACGTTGTCGTCGGCCTCTGTCGCCAGCTTGTCGTAGTCCAGCCCGCCGGCCGCGAACTGGGCTCGGTTGGCGGTGAACCAGTCGATGGCCTGGCACCGGTCGAATTCGGGATGCGGTTGCACGCCCCAGACCGGCCCGAGGCGCCAGCGCCAGATCTGATTGGCGCATTCGGAGCTCAAGGCCAGGACCTGCACGTCCGGATGATCGGCGCGGACCTCGTCCTCATGCCAATGCAAGACAGGCACGGTTTCGGGCATACCCCTGGTCAAGGGGTCTTCGGTCCGTGCTGCGTCGGTCAGGGTGATCGACCCGTAGCCTCTCTCGCGTTCCTCGCGCAAGACCACCTGATCGCGGCCGCAGAGCGACGAGGCCAGGATCTGGCTGCCGAAGCAGAGCCCGAGGATCGGCACCCGGGCTTCGGCGAGACGGCGCAGCACGGCGTGCTCTTCGTGGATCCACGGCTCGTTGTCGTAGGCGGCATTGAAACTGGGGCTGACATAGGCGCCGCAGAAAGCCGTGCCATCGGGAAACTCGCCGTCGTTGGTGCGCAGGTGCAGGACCGTGAGGCCACGATCCGCGAGCGCCCGGTCGAAACGCGTCTCGGGCTGCGGCTTGTGCCAATTGTCCAGGTACAGAAAGGGCTTCATTGTGCTGCGACGGTCGGAGTGGCGCTTCCCATGCTGTCCCGCAAGGTCTCGGTGGCCGGTCCGTCGACCGAGCCGTCCGGGCGGAGGACCACGCCGTAGTCGCGGCGGGCGTCCTCTGCCGTGATCAGCCCGTCCCGGACATCCTCGGCCACGCGCTCGGGCTCCCGTTCCGCCGGATCGCCATATCCGCCGCCTCCGGGCAGTTCCAGAACCAGGCGGTCTTTGTAGGGAATCGACTGTCGGCCCTTGCTCTTCAGGTCGCGACCGGATTTCAGCTTCACCCGCCCGGCGGCGCCGTCGCGGCCGCCGAAGCGGCCTTCGGGCGCGCGCCAGGTGCGGTCGAACATGGCTGCGACGCTGAACGGCGTGTCGTCCTCGCCGCCGATCTCGAGGACCTGGCCGAACCCCCCGCGGTTGCGGCCGGCGCCGGCCGAGCCTTCGCGGTACTCCTTGCGCCATACGATCAGCGGAAAGCTGGTCTCGACCGCCTCGACCGGCGGCGTCTTGACCCCGCTGGGAAACGCGGTGGTGGACAGGCCGTCCATGGTCGGGCGCCCGCCGGTGCCGCCGGTGTTGAACAGGATGACGTCGTAGTCGCGCGAGAGCTTGGCGGCCGCGGCGGCAATCTCGGGCGTCACCGCGGTAAAGCCGCCGCGGATCATGGGATTCCACATCGCGCCGGCGCCTTCCGCCGGCACCCGGTCGGGGATCACCTTGGCCAGGCAGCCGAAGACCACGTCGGGCAGCATCTGCCCGATGACATGACGTGCCGACACCGGCATCGGCCGCAGGGCATTGAGGATCGAACCCTCGGGGGCCGATACCGAGACAGGCCGCAGCGACCCCGCGTTGCAGGGCACGTTCGGTCCGATGATGCAGTTCACACCGAAGCTGGTGTAGGCCAGGGTGAAGTTGTGCACCACATTGATGCCGAACGGGCTGGCCGGAGAGGAGCCTGCGAAATCCACATGGATCGCGCCGTCCTTGATCTGCAGGTCGGCGCAGATCTTGATGGGGGCGTCGAAACCGTCCAACTCGGTCTCGTGAGAGTAGGTGCCCTGGGGCAGCGCGCGTATCGCTTCGACCATGGTGCTGTGGGACTGCTCGATGATGTAGTCGCCCACATCCTCGATATCGTCGAGCTCGAACTCCTCCAGCATGGAGACGAGTCGCCGGGCGCCGTCGTCGTTGCAGGCCATCATGGCATGGAAATCGCCTTCCATATCCGATGGGCTCCGGACATTGGTGCGCAGCACGTCCATCAGGTCTTCGTTGACCGTGCCTTCCCGCGCCAGGTGCATGATCGGGATGTTGATGCCTTCCTCGTAGCATTGGCGGGCATCGGGCCCGAAGCCGCGCCCGCCCATGTCGACGATATGGCAGGTGTTGGCCAGCAGCCCGACGGCCCGGCCACGATGGAACGCCGGCGTCACCACGGTGACGTCGTGATAGTGGCCGACCGACAGCCAGGGATCGTTGGTCACGAAGACGTCGCCCGGCTTCATGCCGTCGATCGGGAACTTGGCCAGGAAGTGCGCGACGCAGATGGCCATCGAGTTGACGTGCCCGGGCGTTCCGGTGACCGCCTGGGCGACCATCTGCCCGCGCCGGTTGAAAATGCCGGCCGACAGGTCGCCGCATTCGCGGATGGATTGGCTGAAAGCGGTCCGGATCACCGTCTGCGCCTGCTCCTCGATCGCGGCGATCAACCGGCTCCAGATGAGCTGCTTGCGCAGCTCCTCCATTTCTTTCATCGGGATGTCCTCTTCATGCGAGCGCCCGCCGATTGAGCTCGATCTCGCCGCCGGGCAGGATCGTTGCCTGGAACCGCGAGTCCACCACCGTCGAGGTCTCCTCCTCGGTGATCACGGCGGGTCCCTCGATCGACGCTCCGGGACCGAGGTCGTCGCGGTGGTGGATGGCATAGTCGATGGCCGACTGGGCTCCGGGGTCGAACACGGGCCGGTGCCCGGATGCTCCGTTCGCCGGTCCCGATGCCTCGATGGCCGTCTCGAGATCGGCGTGAGACCCGGTGCTCACCGTAACGCTCCAGGCGACGACTTCGGCCGCGGCGATCGCGCCGATGGCGCGGCCGAAGGCGGCCTCGTAGCCGCGATCGAAAAGGCTCTGAAAGACCTGTCCCCCATCGTCGCCGAACGTTTCGTTCGGAATATCGACGGCGATCTCGTGGCCCTGGCCCTGATACCGCATATAGGCTTGGCGCCGCACCGAAAGCGAAGCGGTGTCGCCGGCGCCCTGCCGCACATAGCCTGCCGCCTCCGCCTCCATGTCCTCGTAGACGGCGTTGACCACCTCGGCATCGAAGGCGTCCATGCGCTGGTACAGCGTACGCACCACCTCATAGGACACCGGCGCCCGCAGGAAGCCGACCGCCGAGCCGACGCCGGCATGGCGCGGCACGATGATGCGCCGGATACCAAGCTTCTCCGCCATTTGGCAGGCATGCAGCGGCGCCGCGCCGCCGAACGCGATCAGGGTGCGGTCATCGACATTCTTGCCGCTTTCGATGGCGTGAACGCGCGCGGCGGTGGCCATGTTCTCGCACACGATCTCCGTCAGCCCGAAAGCGGCTGCCATCGGCGACATCGCCATGGGCGAGCCGATATCCGCGTTCAGCGCTGCCGTGGCCTTGTCCGCGGCCAATGGCATCCTGCCGCCCGCGAAGCCGGACGGATCGATACGCCCCATCTCGACATTGGCATCGGTCACCGTCGGCTTTTCGCCGCCGAGGTCGTAGCAGGCCGGGCCGGGAGACGAGCCGGCGCTCTGCGGTCCCACCGTGATCCGCCCCAGCTCGTCGATCCAGGCGATCGAGCCGCCGCCGGCGCCGATCTCGACCATCTCGATCACCGGGATGCGCAGCGGAATGCCGCTGTCCTTGCGAAAGCGGTAGACGCGCGCCACCTCGAAGCGCCGGCTGGTCTGCGCGCGGCCGTCGTCGACCAGGCATATCTTCGCCGTGGTGCCGCCCATGTCGAAGGAGAGGGCCTTGTCGATGCCGTGCGCGCCGGCGATCTCGCGCGCGAAGATCGCGCCGCCGGCGGGGCCGGATTCGACCAGCCGTACGGGGAACTGCCTGGCCGTCTCGATCGTCGTGAGGCCGCCGCTGGAGAGCATCAGTTGCAGCGGGCAGGTGAAGCCGCGTGCCTTCAGTCGGGTCTCGAAATTGCCCAGATAGCGCTCGATCAGCGGCCGGACATAGGCATTGGCGCAGGCGGTGGAGAAGCGCTCGAACTCGCGGAACTCGGGCGAGACATCCGCGGAAACGGTGATCGACCAGGCCGGCCGCCGGGCCGCGAAGAAATCGCGGGCGAGGTGTTCGTGTACCGGGTTGGCGTAACCGTGGATGAAGGCGATGGCGAGGGATTCGGTCCCCGCCGCGTCGAGGGCCGGCAACAGGGCTTCGAGCGCCTCCGTCGTGAGCGGCACAAGGACCTCGCCGCGGCTGTTCAAGCGCTCCTCGACCGCGAAGCGCCGGCGGCGGGGGACCAGCGGGGCCGGTTGGATGATGTTGAGGTCGTACTGCTCGGGGCGCCCTTCGGTGCCGATCTCGATGGTGTCGCGGAAGCCCTGTGTCGTGACCAGCGATGTGATGGCGCCCTTGCGCTCGATGATCGCGTTGGTCGCCAGGGTGGTGCCGTGAATGATCACCCCGACGGCGCCCGGCTCGAGGCCGGCCTTGTGGAGCACGTCCTCCAGGCCGCGCATGCAAGCCTCCGCCGGATCGTCGACGGTGGTCAGCAGTTTCGACGTGAACCGGCAATCGCCGGTTTCGAGGGCGATGTCGGTGAAGGTTCCGCCGACATCGACACCGATCCGTGCCGCTGCCCCGTGGTCACTCATGCGTTTCAACCATTTCGCTGTTTGGCCGGCCGACCCAAAGGACAGGGGCGTCCTGTCGACCTTCAGGGAATCACTAGACGATGGGGCATGAGGCCAATTGATGTTTTTCGGCGCGATATGGGCCGAATTCGTCGCAAGCGCCCCGGCTAGGGCCTGTGGACATTCACCTTGTGGATGCTGGTTTTGCGAGATTGGCTCAGCTTTAGGAACGAGGGCGCAGGACATGCCTTGCATATTCAAGCCCGAGTGACGCGGAGATGGGCCAATCTCGCAAAATCCCGAATGGGACCCGCCAGCACCGCAAGGTGAATGTCCACAGGCCCTAGCAGGGGTAGCCCGGCGCGTTGCGGCCCAGCCCCTCGAACAGGTCGAGCATCTGGCGGCGCCAGGTGTGGAGAGGGTCTCCATGGTCGAGCAGGGGAAAGGCGCTGGTGCAGCGCGCCCACTGAAACAGGCCGAACAGGATGTAGTCCGCATAGCACGGGCCGTTTCCGCACAGAAACGGCGTTTCGGCCACCGCCTCGCGGATCGGGTCGAGCCCGTTTCGAAACAGTGCGACCTCGGTCTCACGCTGCGCCTGGGCCTGCTCCAGAGTCCGTCCGAGCCGCTCTTCCCGGGTGGCCCGATAGCGGCTCCGGTCGTCCGGATGCACGTGATCCAACACGTCGCGCGTGATCAGCGGCAGGAGCAGCGGATAGAGATCGGCCACGACCCAGCCGTTGAGGAAGCGGGCGAAGGACCGGGACGCGCTGTCGGGAAACAGCCGCGGCCGCTCGGGCCATGTCTCCTCGAGATAGACGGCAATGTGCCAGCTATCGCACACGACGTGGCTGGCGTGCTTCAGGACCGGTGCCTTGCGGTAGTCGGTCCAGCCCGACAGGGCGGACTTGTCGGTGAGCGTGATGCCGACGATTTCGGCCGTCAGCCCCTTGTGCGCGAGCGCCATCCTCGTGCGCCACACATAGGGGCTGAAGC
>JAKSBI010000218.1 GCA_022361215.1 Hyphomicrobiales bacterium
AAAGCGGGAATGACGGAGAAGGGTGGCGCTTAATGTCGTCGGCCTCTCCAGCGTACGACGTGATGCAGACTCAACCTGGACCAGACAGGGCACATAGACCCCGCCCCGCCCCAAAGGCCCTAAACCACCGGATATGGGGGCTCGCGGCCGGCGAGCACGGCGTCCACGTTGTCGAGGGCGGCGAAGCCCATCTCGTTGCGGGCCTCCAGCGTCGACGTCCCCATATGGGGCAGCAGGAAGGTGTTCTCCAAGCCGTAGTAGCCCTCGTTGATGACGGGCTCGCCCTGATAGACGTCGAGCCCGGCATAGGCCACGCGGCCCGATTTGAGCGCCGCGATCAGGTCGTCGTCCTCGACCAGATCGCCCCGCGCCGTGTTGACCAGGATGGCACGCTCGGGCAGCGCCGCGATGGTCCGGGCATTGACGATGCCGCGGGTCCCGGGCGTCGAGGGGGCATGCAGCGAGAGGACGTCGCTGACGGCGAACAGCGCCTCGGCGCTGTCGTGATAGACCGCCCCCTGCTCCTGATCGGCCGGCAGCCGGCTGCGGTTGTGGTAGTGGATCTCCATGTCGAAGGCGCGGGCGCGCTGGGCCACGGCGCGCCCGATCTGCCCCATGCCGAGAATGCCGAGGCGCTTGCCGTCGAGGCGCGTGCCCAGGAGCTGCGTCGGCTCCCAGCCGGGCCAGGCGCGGGCGCGCATCATGCGCTCGCCCTCCGACGCCCGATGCGCCGCGCCCAGGATCAGCAGCATGGCGATCTCCGCGGTCGAGATGGTGACGGCGTCCGGCGTATTGGTCACCCGCAGGCCCCGGGCGCGCGCCGCCTCCAGGTCGATGTGATCGGTGCCGACCGAGAACGACGACAGCACCCGGACGCTTTCCGGCAGCCGGGCGATCAGCGCCGCGTCGTATCTCTCCGAGATGCAGCCGACGATCGCATCCGCACCGTCCACCCGCGCCAGGATCTCGTCGCCTGTCATGACGCGGTCGTCTTCGTTGAGCACAAGGTCGTAGTCCCGCCCCGCCCGCGCCACCACGTCGGACGGCAGAAC
>JAKSBI010000662.1 GCA_022361215.1 Hyphomicrobiales bacterium
AGAAGCTCCACCGCCATTGGCGCGGAGAAGGTCTTCAGCACCCTGGGCATCCGGGTGCAGCCGGTCTTCTACGACCAGTCCCTGGCCAACCAGAAACTCAAGACCGGGGAGATCGCCGCGGCGGTCCGTTTCGCCGGGGCGCCCCACAACGCGTTCGTGAAGTTCACGGCCCAGGACGGGGTGCACTTCATCCCCATCGACGATCGCACCGCGCCGGAGCAGGGCTACAACCAGCTCCTGGAGCATTATCTGCCGGCCTATCTCCGGCACGAGTTCTATCCGCAGCTGATCCCCCAGGGCCAGGGCGTTCCCACCCTGGCGAACAGCACGCTGCTCGCGGTCTATGCCTGGCCGGAGAAATCCGAGCGCTATCGCAAGGTCGCCAATTTCGTGAACGTCTTCTTCAACAACATCGACAAGTTCAGGGATCCGTCGCGGCACCCGAAATGGAAGGAGATCAATCTCGCGGCGAACGTCAAGGGCTGGACGCGGTTCAAGGCCGCGCAGGACTGGATCGACGCGCGCAGGCCGGCCTCGGCACGCGGCAGCAACGAGATGCAGACGGCGTTCGACGACTTCCTACGGCAGCAGGGCGTGACGGTGCGGGGCGCGCAGCTTACGCCGCGCAAGCGCGAGGAGCTGTTCCGGCTGTTCGGCCAGTGGTGGCAGCAGCAGCAGGCCACTCGCTGAGGGCGCGGCGCCGTCCGTCCGGGCTTCGGCCCGGCCGGTGTGCGCCGGAACTTGTGAATTGCGCGGTCCGCGGCCGGCGGAGATAAAGGCTCCGTTCGAGAGCCGGACGACGAGGGCCGTGATGGACAGACTGCGAAGGGTTGGCCTAGCGCTGGCGCTCGGGACGCTCGTCCTGTGCGCCGCTCCGGGCGTGCGTGCGGGCGAGCTGGTCATGCTCGAGACCCGCTATTGCCCGGAATGCGCCAAGTTCAAGCGGGACGTCGCTCCGGGCTATCCGACCAGCAAGGCCGGGCGCCTGCTGCCGCTCAGGTCCCTCGA
>JAKSBI010000392.1 GCA_022361215.1 Hyphomicrobiales bacterium
GATCGGTATTCATGTCGATACCGAAACGCATGCGCAGCACCTTGGCCTCGCGCGGCGTGAGTCCCGCTAGCACGTTGTGAGTCGTCTCGCGCAATCCCTGCGAAGTTGCCGAATCCACCGGCGAGTGTACGGTCTGATCCTCGATGAAATCACCGAGGTGCGAATCCTCGTCGTCGCCGATCGGCGTTTCCATCGAAATCGGCTCCTTGGCGATCTTCAAGACCTTGCGCACCTTCTCCAGGGGCATGGCCAGCTTCTCGGCCAGCTCCTCCGGCGTCGGCTCGCGGCCGATCTCGTGCAGCATCTGGCGCGAGGTGCGCACGATCTTGTTGATGGTCTCGATCATGTGCACCGGGATGCGGATGGTGCGCGCCTGGTCGGCGATCGAGCGGGTGATGGCCTGGCGGATCCACCAGGTGGCGTAGGTGGAGAACTTGTAGCCGCGGCGGTACTCGAACTTGTCCACCGCCTTCATCAGGCCGATATTGCCCTCCTGGATCAGGTCCAGGAACTGCAGCCCGCGATTGGTGTACTTCTTGGCGATGGAGATCACCAGGCGCAGATTGGCCTCGACCATCTCCTTCTTGGCCTGGCGCGCCTCGCGCTCGCCCTTCTGCACCACATGCACGATGCGGCGGAACTCCTGGATCTCCAGCCCGGTCTCCGTGGCCAGGTTCTGGATCTCCTTACGGATGTCCTTGATGGTCTCGCGCTCGCCCTTCACGAAGGGCTCCCAGCCGGTCTTCTTCAGGCGGCCGACGCGGCGCAGCCAGTTCGGGTCGAGCTCGTTGGTCTGATACTCGCCGAGGAAGTCCTCGCGCGCCACGCCGTAGGAGTCGGCGAGCCGCATCAGCCGGCCCTCGAAGCCGAGCAGGCGGCGGTTGATGTTGTAGAGCTGCTCGACCAGCGCCTCGATACGGTTGTTGTTGAGGGACAGGCTCTTGACGTCGGTGACGATCTCCTCGCGCAGCTTCTCGTAGCGGCGATGCTGGCTGGTGCTGAGATCCTTGTTCTTCAGCTTCTTCTCGACAAGCTGGTCCTGCAGGCGGCGCAGCTTCTTGTAGTCGGAGGCGATGCGGTCGAAAGTCTCCAGCACCTTGGGCTTCAGCTCCGCCTCCATGGCGGCGAGCGAGAGGCTGTTCTCGAGATCGTCGTCGTCGTCGTCCTCGTCGTCCTCGCCCTGGCCCTCTTCGCTGTCCTCGCCGTCCGCGTCGGGCTTGGCTTCCGCCTTGCCGTCCTCCGGCGACTTGGGCGCGCCGTCGCCCTCGCCGGCCTCCTCCGTCGGTGGTTGGGGCGCGGCCTTGGCGTCCGGGCCCGCATAGGTGGCCTCGAGATCGATGATGTCGCGCAGCAGGATGCGGCCTTCGTTCAGCTCGTCGCGCCAGATGATGATGGCCTGGAAGGTCAGCGGGCTCTCGCACAGCCCCGCGATCATGGCCTCGCGCCCGGCCTCGATGCGCTTGGCGATGGCGATCTCGCCCTCGCGGGACAGGAGCTCCACCGAGCCCATCTCGCGCAGATACATGCGCACCGGGTCGTCGGTGCGCTCCGTCGGCTCGCTGGTCTTGGTGGTCTTGGTCGGCAGCGGGGTCACGACGGCGGGCTTCGGCGCCTTGCCGCCCTCCTCGCTCTCCTCCGCCTCCTCGGACTCGACCACGTTGATGCCCATGTCCGAGAGCATGGACATGGTGTCCTCGATCTGCTCGGAGGAGACCTCTTCCGACGGCAGAACCTGGTTCAGCTCGTCATAGGTCACATAGCCGCGCTGCTTGGCCGTCTTGATCAGCCGCTTCACCGCGGCGTCCGACATGTCGAGGAGGGGTCCGTCCTGCCCTTCGCCGGCAGTGGCCTCGCGTTCCTCGGTTTGTGCCGTCTTGGTTGCCATCTCCATCTCCGAACGTCCCCCTCGCATTACGCAGCCGACGCCTCGGCGGGCTGGGTATCCCGGACTTGCGGCGGGCGCGCCACCGCCGCTCTGCTCGCTCACGTCTCAAAAGCCTAGGTCTAGCTAACGACCGCAGCCTTAATTCGCTCTTAACCGCACTGCCGCGTCATGGGCGTGCCGCTCCCGATGGCTCGGTCCCGGCTCCGTAACCCTCGACACTGGCTTCGGTTCCTTCCGCATTCAGAAGCTGCAGGCGGATATCTCGCAGGCGCGCGTAGGATTCATCCGTTCCTTCGGCTTGGAATGCCCGTTCTGCAGCCTTCAGCTCCCGTTCCAGCTCCAAAGACTTGCGATGCAGCGCCGACATCTGGCGCCAAGCCGTCGTCACGTCTTCCCGAGACGCGTTGGGCTGGGCAAACCAATCGCTCTTGTGTGTAACGGCGCGCTCGACTTGGGCGACAATAGCGTCAAGTCCATTCCGACTCAATTGAGTACGAATTGCCTCCCTGTCAAGAGTGTTGTGCTGGGTTTGTAGAGCAATCATGGCATCACGGAGGCGTGCGATCTGCCGGCTCTGAAACTCCAGCCCCGCCAATTCCTCCGAAAATACGTCCAAACACCACGGGTGGTTCAACGGCGTCAGCACCAAAAGCGCCTCGCGCTCCAGGAACTGGGCCGAGACGCCGCGCACCAGGCCGCTCCGTCTCAGGCTCTCGCTGGCGGCCACGCGGCCCGGAAACGGCCGGTCCCGGCCAAATCTCCCCGCCGCTCCGGCCCCGCCCCAGGATTGCCCCGCCTTCCCGCCGCGGCCGGCGAACCCTCGGTCCGCGCCCCTGGCCCCGCGATCCGGCGCGGCCTGGCGGTGGAACGCGGCCCAGAAACGCCGGAGACGCTCCGCCAGATCGCGCTCGTAGTGGTGTCGGACCTTCGGGTCTGCGACCTCGCCGAGCAGCGTCTCCAGGCGCGCTTCGAGCGCGGCGCGGCGCTCCGGCGTCTCCCAGGAGCCGCTTTCGACCTCGCGGGCCCAGAGCACGTCGGCGAGCGGCCGCGCATCGGCCAGC
>JAKSBI010000349.1 GCA_022361215.1 Hyphomicrobiales bacterium
ACTCGATCGCGCGCCGGCCATGCTCGATGGCCTTCTCCTGCTCGCAGGTCAAATAGTAGTGGTTGCTGAGAAAGCCCTCGAGCTGTCCCACCCGTGCCGGATCGTCCAGTGAGACGATCAGCGCCTGGGTCTCCTCCAGCAACTTTCCGATACGCTCGACCCTGCCGAGATTGAGAAGCGCCAGCCGGAGCAGGAACCGAATGTCGACCGCCAGCCGCAGGCTTTCCTTGCTTTCGGGAAGCTTCTCCAGGGCACTCAGCGCCTGATCCAGATATTCCACCGCCTCGCGGTTCGCCGATCGGTCGTACGACTTCTTCCCGGCGTCGAAGGAATAGCGGACCGCCTTGTCCCAGACGGCGCCCCTGAAGGCATGATGGGCCAGCTGCTCGATGTTCTCGGTCTCCGTGCGCGTGGACAGGTCCTCCATCGCCCGCATGATCTGGGAGTGCATCGACCGCCGGCGCTCTTTCGGCAGCGTGCGGTAGGCGACCTGATAGGTGAGCGCATGCTTGAACGTGTATTCGCGATCCGGATAGAGCTTGGTCTCATAGACGAACTCGGACGATTGCAGCTGCGACAGACCGGACCGCAGCGTCACTTCCGGCAGATCGACGGCGTCCTGCAACACGGCAAAGGGGACGATCTTGCCGACGACGGCGGCGTAATGCAGCAAATGCTTGTGATCCGGATCGAGCCGGTCGATGCGCGCCTCGAGCGTTGCCTGCACGGAGACCGGGACGTCGATCCTGGTTATGGGCCGAGACAGGCGGACATGCCCCGGATCGCCGGTGAGAACGCCCTGCTCCCTGAGCGTCTGAACGCTCTCCTCCAGAAAGAACGGGTTCCCCTCCGTCAGCTCGATCAGCTTGTCCTTGAGCGGCGACAAGGCATCGTCGCGCCCGAGCAGGGCGTCGAGCAGCTCCTCGGCGCTCTGCTCGGGCAGAGGCCCCAGCGGAAGCTGGGTGAAGTAGGTCTTCTTCGACCAGTGGCTCTGATAGTCCGGCCGATAGTTGACCAGCAGGATGATGGGGGCCAGCGCAAGCGCCTCGGCCAGGTTGTCGAGCAGCGCCTCGGTCTCGTCGTCGACCCAGTGCAGATCCTCGAAGACCAGACACACCCGCTGTCTCTGGGCCTCTCTCATCACGATCCCGGTGATCGCATCGATGGTCCTGCGGCGACGCTGCACGGGCTCCAGCTCGTTCCACTCGGGGTCGTCCACCCCGAGGCCAAGCAGAGCGAAGATCGCAGCCCGGAGACGCAGCAGCGACTCGTCGAGGGTCACGAGCTTGCCGTTGATCTTCTCCTTGATGCGACGCTCGTCATGCTGAAGCTGGATCTCGAAATATTTCTTGAGCAGGTCGATCAGGGGAAGATACGGCGTTGCCTTGCCGTAGGACACGGAACTCGCCTCCATCACCAGCGTGTCGCCCAGATGGCTGGAGTGGAGGAACTCCCAGTACAATCTCGACTTGCCGACGCCCGGCTCGCCGACAAAGGCCATCACCTGGCCGTGCCCCTTGCGGGCCTGCTCCCAGACATGGGCCAGCGTCTCCATCTCCAGCTCGCGGCCCACGAACCTCGTGAGGCCGCGCGCCGCGATGCCATGGAAGCGCGTGGGGGCAGAGCGTGCCGCCTTGAGCTGATAGACCTGCACCGGCTCGTTGAAGCCTTTGACGAAGATCCGGTCCCCGCCCTCCGCCTCGACGAAGCCCTCGGCCAGGGCCAAGGTCCCGGCGGTCATCTGCACCGTGCCCGGCGGGGTCAGGCTTTCCATGCGCGCGGCCAGCGCAACCGTGACGCCCATGACGTCGATGTCGAGCAGCAGGTCGTCCCGAATGCCCTTGATCAGGACCTCGCCCGAGTTGAGACCGACCCGGACCTGCACGAAGTCGCCGGTCTCCTCGCGCAGTTTCCTGTTGAGGTCCGAGATCGCCTGCAGGATATCGAGGGCCGCGTAGCACCCCCGCACGGCGTGATCCTCATGGGCGATCGGAACGCCGAAGAGCGCCTGTATGCCGTCGCCGCGCGGCCTGACATAGCCTTCGTACCGGAACACGGCCGCACGCATG
This sequence comes from Hyphomicrobiales bacterium, assembly GCA_022361215.1. Lineage (GTDB taxonomy): Bacteria > Pseudomonadota > Alphaproteobacteria > Rhizobiales > Methyloligellaceae > JAKSBI01. The sequence goes on from JAKSBI010000349.1 coordinate 2,070, forward strand.
GCGTCGATGGCCGGGGTGAGCCGGCCGGCGGCCTCCTCCGGGTCCTTTCCATATGTCAGGCGTGTGGAGTCCACCACATCGGCGAACAGGACGGTCGTCTGTTTGCGCTCGCCCTCGATGGTGGCGCGCGATCTCAGGATCCGCTCGGCCAGGTGGCCCGGCAGATAGCCGACGGGCTTGAGATCGGGATTCTCGGCCGGCACCGAACGGCGCGTCACGGGCACGCTGCCGACACCGACGGCGTTGCCGCAGCCCGAGCAGAACTTGTCCTGCACGCTCAGCGACCAGCCGCATTCGGGACAGGATCGGTCGGCAAGCGAACTCCCGCAATTGCCGCAGAAGTGGGCCGCCGACTGATTGTGGTGTCCGCAGTTGGCGCAGCGCATGTCGCGACTCCCGATCGCGATACTGAACGCCGGACGGCGCGCGAGAAAACCTCGCCCTGCGAGCTTCGGTGACACATTCGGCAACCCGAAAGATACCGCATTCGGGCCGTCTGCGGCTCCCACCCCTCATCGCTCTCGGGTCACATGCTCGATCAGACCTGACGCTCATCGAATGACCGCAGGCATCATCGCACGCAATCGCCCCAAACCCCAAATCGTCGGCTAGAGCCTGTTCGAGGCCTCACTCTCCGGGAGCGGGCTTGGTCGGCTCGCCGCCCGGCACGAACTGGGGTCCGGGCACCTCCTCCCGCAACGCCTTCACGAGACCGAAGCACATGAAGAGCATGATCACCGAGAACGGCAGCGCGGCGGTGATGGAGGCGGTCTGAAGCGCCTTCAGGCCGCCCGCGAGCAACAGCACGGCGGCCACCAGTCCCTCGCTCAGGCCCCAGATCACACGGTGCACCGTCGGCGGATGCGGGTCTCCCACCGAGAGGAGTGTGCTGACGACGAGCGTGCCGGAGTCCGAGGAGGTGATGAAATAGGTGGCAATGAGCAGGGTCGCCACTGTCGCCGCCAGCGTCCCGAGCAGACCCAGATCCATCTTGTCGAACGTGACATAGAGCGCGGAGGTGAGGTCCGTCTTGACGGCTTCCGCGATTCCGCCGGCGCCGAACAGCTCGATATGGAGCGCTGTATTGCCGAACAACGTCAGCCAGATGAAGGCCAGGATCGTCGGCACCAGCAGCACGCCCAGCACGAACTCGCGGATCGTGCGGCCGCGCGAGATGCGGGCGATGAACATGCCGACGAAGGGCGCCCAGGCGATCCACCAGCCCCAGTAGAAGACGGTCCACCAGCCCTGCCACGGGCCGTCCTTGTTGGCGTCGGACCAAAGGCTCAGCGGGATCACCGCGCCCAGATAATCGCCCGTGTTCTGCAGGAAGGCGTTCAGCAGATAGCGGGTCGGACCGAACGCCAGGAAGAAGACCATGATGGCCAGCGAGAGCCAGAGATTGAGCTCGCTCAAGAGCTTCACGCCCTTGCCGACGCCGGACACCACCGAGACGGTCGCGATCGCCGATATGATTGCGATCAGCATGAGCATGGCGCTGATATTGGGGCTCTGCTTTCCAGCGTCGTCGACGGTGACGAAGAAACCGATGCCCGTCAGCTCGTGCAGGCCGGTGGCCATCTGCTGCACGCCGAGCCCGAGGGAGGTGGCAACGCCGAACACGGTGCCGAACACCGCGAGGATATCGGCGGCGTGGCCCCACGGCCCGTAAATCCGGTCGCCGATCAGCGGATAGAGCGCGGAGCGAATGGCCAGCGGCAGCTTCTTGCGATAGGCGAAATAGGACAGCGTCAGCCCGACCACCACATAGATGGCCCAGGGATGCAGGCCCCAATGGAAGAAGGTGATGCGCATGGCCACCTGCGCCGCCTGCGCGGACTTGGGGTCGATGCCGGTGCCTTCGCCGATGAACGGATTGCTCTGGAAATGGTAGATCGGCTCGGCGATCGACCAGAACACCAGGCCGATGCCCATACCCGCGCCGAACAACATGGCGAACCACGAGAAATAGCTGAACTCGGGGCGCTCGTCGTCGTCGCCGAGACGCACATTGCCGTAGCGGCTGATCAACAGCCAGAGCACGAAGAACAGGAACATGGCGACGATGCCGAGATAGTACCACTTCAGCACCACCACCATCCAATCCTTGACGGCCGTGAAGGCCTCGCCCGCCGCCTTCGTCCAGACCGCGCCGAAGATGACGAGCGCGAAAACCACGAACTTCGACCAGATGGCCATGGCCGGGTTGAGCCCTTTGAGCCAACCGGAATCGGCTGTGATGGACTGCCGCATTTGCTCGTGATGGTCTGCCATGGTCTCCCCTCCCGTGCCGCCGCACGACA
>JAKSBI010000665.1 GCA_022361215.1 Hyphomicrobiales bacterium
AGAGCTTCGGCATGCGCTCTTTGGGCAAATCCCAGAACCCGCGCTCGGCTTCTCTCATCGCGTCGGCCCGGCTGATGCCGATATCCTTCAGCTGGCGCGCATCCATCCGCCTGAGCTGCCGGCGCTCGCCGGCCACGTCCAGGGCCGCAAGCAGCATGGCGGCGAATCCGGCCAGCCGCTGGCCGAAGCTCTTCGCAGGCGGCGCGAAATGGACGTCATGACCTCTCAAGGAGCGTGTCGCGGTTGCCATGGTCAGGTCTCCTTCTAGGACCCCAGTGATCGGGTGGCTGCCCAGGAAGATAGGGATGCACCTTGCATAATGGAAACGAATGTTTATTATATTCAGGATAATGATCTATTATGATATCTGACATGGCTCACCACATCGATCTCTCGCTTCTGCGCGCTGTCGTGGCCGTTGCGGAAACCGGTGGCATGACGGCCGCCGGGCGCCATCTCAACCTGACCCAGGCCGCGGTCAGCCAGCAGATCAAGCGCCTCGAAGAGCAGTTCGGCGTCGAGCTGTTCGACCGGCGCCAGCGGCGCCTGCGCCTGACGCCCAGCGGCGAGCGGCTGGTCGGCCACGCCGAGCGCATTCTCGGGCTGAACGACGAGATCTGGGGCATGATGACGTCGCCGGGCTTCGAGGGGCAGGTCCGCGTCGGCGTGCCCCACGACATCGTCGGCCCCTTCATGCCGCCGATTCTCAGGAGCTTCGCCAAGAGCTGGCCGCGGGTGGAGGTCTCGCTGGACTGCTCCAACACGCCGAAGCTGCTGCAAAGGCTGGCGGACGGCGAGATCGATCTGACGCTGACCACCGAGCCCGCCACCGGCCAGGGCGGCCAAATGCTGCTCAGCGACCGGCTGGTCTGGGTCGGCGCGCAAGGCGGCGAGGCGCATCGGCGCACGCCCCTGCCCGTCTCGCTCGGTCACGAGCATTGCGCCTTCCGCGCCGCCGCCGTGAAGGCGCTCGGCGGCACCGGCCGCGACTGGCGCTTTACGTGTGCCATCAGCGACATGTCCGCGCTCTGCGCCACGCTGGAGGCGGATCTCGCCGTGGCGCCGCTGCTGGCGCAGACCGTGCCCGAGAGCCTCGCCATCCTCGGCCCGGAGAGCGGCCTGCCGTCGCTGCCGACCTACTACATCAACATCTATCTGGCGCCGACCAACCCGAGCGCCATCGCGCAGGAGCTGGCCCGCCAGATCTCGAAGAGCTTCGCCGC
>JAKSBI010000205.1 GCA_022361215.1 Hyphomicrobiales bacterium
CGGAGAAGCGGGAGAGCATGGTGCCGGTCTCGTCCGCGGAGATGACCAGCGGCGGGCAGAAGGCGATGGCGTCGCGGATGCTGCGGACGATGAGCCCGTGCTCGTGCGCCCGGTCGTAGACATAGCTCCCGAGCCGGCCGGTGGGCTCGAACGGGCGCTTCGACGCCTTGTCGGCGACCAGCTCCACCGCCGCGATCAGGCCGACGCCGCGCACCTCGCCGACGAGCGGGTGATCCTCGAATGCGCGAAGCCCGTGCTGCAGCACATCGCCCATGGCGGCCGCGTTCGCGACCAGGTCCCGTTCCTCGATGATCTTCAGGTTCTCCAGCGCGACCGCCGTGGCCACGGGATGGCCGCTGGCGGTGAACCCGTGGCCCAGCGTGCCGACCGCGTCGCTGCCGTCGGCGATGGTCTGATAGATCTCGTCCGTGATGAGAATGCTGGCCAGCGGCATGTAGGACGAGGTGATCTGCTTGGACAGCACCAGCATGTCCGGCTTCAGGCCGTAGAGCTCGCTGCCGAACAGCTTGCCGGTCCGCCCGAAGCCGGTGATCACCTCGTCGGCGATCAGCAGCACGTCGTACTTCCGGCAGACCGCCTGGACCTTCTCCCAATAGCCGGCCGGCGGCACGATCACCCCGCCGGCCGCCATCACCGGCTCGCCGATGAAGGCCGCAACCGTCTCCGGCCCCTGGTCCAGGATCAGCGCCTCGAGCTCGTCCGCCAGACGCTCGGCGAAGGCCGCCTCGTCCTCGTCCTCGTGGGCGAACCGGTAGTGGTGCGGACATCCCGTATGAAGGATGTTGTCGATCGGAAGGTCGAAATGGGCATGGTTCCACGGCAGCCCGGTCAGGCTTCCGGCCGCGACCGTGACCCCGTGATAGGCCCCGAGCCGCGAGATGATCTTCTTCTTGTCCGGGCGGCCGAGAACGTTGTTGTAGTACCAGACGAACTTGACGACCGTATCGTTGGCCTCCGAGCCCGAGTTGGTGAAGAACACGTGCTGCAGGTGATCCGGCGTCATCTGCACCAGCTTGCGCGCAAGCGCGATGCACGGGTCGTGGCTCTTGTGGGAGAACGTGTGATAGTAGGGTAGCATCTCCATCTGCCGCGTCGCGGCCTCGACAAGCCGCCTCTCGCCGAACCCGACGGCGACGCTCCAGAGACCGGCCAGCCCGTCGATATACTCGTTGCCATCGTCGTCGTAGACGTGGACGCCGCTGCCACGCTCGATCACCATCGGCCCCTGGCGCTCGTGACGGCGGGCGTTGGTATAGGGATGCAGCACATGCGCGACGTCGTCGGCGCGACGCGAATTCCCCGGTGCTTTCAGCATCTCGATCTCCTCGCTTGATTTCGCAGGCGCCCGGGCTCGCCGGCGGCTGCCGGCCGCCCCGCGACGCATCGATAGTGGGTTATGGCCCCGCTGTGCTTCGGCTCAGGTCTCGATCAGAAACGCGTCGCCGTCGAAGACGGGCGTGCCGCCAAGCTCGAGCACGGCGCCGGTCAGCACCGTGTCGTAGTGCGCCGCCGCGCGGCACAGGCCCCCGGGCGCGCTGGTTCCGAGCGCGAGCTGGATGCCGCCCCAGACGCTCTCGTCGCTCAGCATGGTCCCGTCGATCCTGCACTCGGGGTTCATGCCGACCCCGAGCTCGCCGAGGTTGTAGACGTTGGGGTCGTCGAAGCTTTCGAGCAGCGTGCGGAACGCCTCCGCCTCCGGCCCGCCCTCGATCGAGACCGCCATGCCCTTCTCGAACACGATCTCCACGGGGGCTTTCTCGATCAGCGCGACGCCGGGAATGCTGGCGTTGACCACGATCTTGCCCTCGGCCGTGCCTTCGACGGGGGCGATACTGGCCTCCAGGCAGTAGCCGGCGGAGATATCGACCGTGTTCGCGAAGCCGTTCAGCGAGCGCCCGCGCCGGCCTTCGACGCTCATGGCGATGTCCGTGCCCCGATCCGACCGGACGCGCGCCGTGTCGGCCTCGTGGAAGGCTTTCGCCAGCGCATCGATCTGCGGGCGCAGCGCCTCGAAATCCGCCGACCAGCCCGGCGCCAGGAAGAAGTCCTCGCCATCGGCCTCGGGCAGCACGATCACCTTCGCGCCAGCCTCCTGGGCGTCGCGTCGGGCCTGGGTGTGGGCCACGTTCTGGCGCATCGGCGCGATGATCAGCTCGCTCGCCTTCATGGCCGCCGCCACGGGCGGCGACAGCTCGCGGCCGTGATGGCCGCCCGGCATGGTCTGCATCATGGTCAGCGAAGCGCCGGCCTCGGTGACGGCGATCTCCAGGGCTGCCGCGTTCGCGGCCGTGGAGGGATCGTGAAGAACCAGAACCTCCATCCCCGGCGCGGCCTGTCCAAGCAGTCGGACGACCTTGCGCGCATTGGGAAGCTTCATTGTCAGCGGGACCATGCCGCCGTCTCCTGTGGTTTGAGCGAGCCTCCGGCCTGGCCCGGATCCTCATGAAGGGTCCGAGCGGCCGCCTGGCGCCTTTCCGCGCTGCGGGCTCCCGGAGTGTCGCTCCGGGAGCCCGCCGGAATGGAGCACCCTCGGGTTCAGTCGGCGAGCTTCGAGATGCGCTCGAAGAGCCCGTCCTTCCAGACGTCCTCGAAGCGCTTCGGCAGCTTGGCAACGCCGCTCTGGAAACGCTTGAGCTCGTCGGGCGTCAGCTCGACGATCGTCATGCCGCGCTTGCGCGCCTCCGCCAGATGGGCGGCATCCTGCTTGTAGACCTTCTCCTGGCCCCATTTCATGAACTCGTCGGCGGCCGCGGCAATGACCTTGCGGTCCTCGTCGCCAAGCCCCTGCCACCAGGCGTCCGACGCGATCAGCCACTGCACCTCGCGCACATGGCCGGTCAGGATGATGTGATTCTGGACCTCGTTGAAGCTGCTGCCGAGCGTGATGCCGAGCGGGTTCTCCTGGGCGTCGATCACGCCGGTCTGCAAGGCGGTGTAGACCTCGCCGAAGGCCATGGGCACGGGGCTCGCCTGCAGCATCCGGAAGGCTTCCACCTGCACCGGGATCTCGCGGGTGCGGATCTTCAGCCCGGCCAGGTCCGCGGGCGTGCGGATCGCCCGGTTCCGGGTCGTGATGTGCCGCGGCGGCCGGTCCATCCAGCCCAGAATCCGGATTCTCTTGTTCTTCAGGACCGTCTGGCGCAGCTCGTCGCCGATCTCGCCTTCGACGACTCGGCGCAGATGCTCCGGCGACACCATCAGATAGGGCGTGTCGAGCACGCCGAACTCCGGCGCGACCGCGGAGATGATGGCGGCGCCCGAGATGCCGAGCTCGATCGCGCCGGCCTGCATCAGGTCGAACATGGCGCGCTCGCCGCCCATCTCGCCGCGCGAGTGCACCGTGATCTTGATGCGGCCCTCGGTGCGCTCGGAGATGGCGGCGGCCATGCGCTGCACGGCCTCGTCGACGACGGTACCGGTCATCTCGTGGTTCAGGTTCGCCTTCACCTCGCGCGCCTCGGCCGGCGACGTCTGGCCGGTCAGAGCCGCAGACAGAGCCAGCCCCAGAACGAGGCCCCCGCCTGCGAGCAGGCGCCGAAGGCCGCCTCGACTTGCTTCGGCTCCGGCCGTTGCGCGGTCCTGCGCCACATCGATCGCATCAGTCATCACCGCTAACCTCTCAATCTCTCGACTTCACTCAGCTTGTGTGGCGTCGGGCGCGCGTTCGCCCGATTTCCGGAGCCCAAGGCTCCTGGCGCGCCAGCTCCGGCAATCTATACCAATTGCACTTTGTCGACAAGATGAGTCGTCGGAAGGGGGTGGTTCCGAGTTTTTTGGTTTATATAGCAATAATATAGGTGGAAATGGCCGGTTTTTATATGTCGACAAATTGTGGGGGTGTCCGACAGCGGCCGACGCGCGAATGCGTTGCGGCCCGTCATTTATCCGGCGCTGGGTATCTCGACGAAGAGATCGAATAAAGCGCGGCCGTATCCTGGCGCCACTCTTGGCCTCTTGCCGGGCTGGAATAGA
>JAKSBI010000869.1 GCA_022361215.1 Hyphomicrobiales bacterium
CCTGCCCGCGGGAGCGACCATTCTGCCACGACTTGGCCGGCGCTGCGCGTCGCAACAGGGCCTCGCCTCGGACCGCGGAGCGGCTGTCAGCCTGCCGGCTTGGGCTCCGAGGCAGAGGGGCCGCCGGGGGGCGCCGCCGCGCCCCAGATCCGCACCATCGCCCGGTCCGACCAGGCGAGGCGTTGGCGCAGGAAGCTGCGCGTGCGTTCCTGGTCCGGGGTCTTGTCGCGCCGCCACACGGCGAGCGTGGCCAGGAACAGCGCGGTCAGGCCGATTTCCTCGATCTCGCGGCGCCGGCCTCCCGCGTCCAATAGGGCGGCGTCGCGCAGCCACTGGATGGTGCGCGACAGATTGAAGATCATCGGGACCCAGTGATGCGGATGTGGAAGGTGAAGCTTCTCGCCGATCATCTGGCTCGTGACCTCCCTGTGGGATGCCAGGGCATCGAACCAGCGCATCAAGAGCAGATGCAGACGCTCCGTCGCGGGACGCGAGGCGAAGTCCTCCGGCGGTGGCGCCAGCATGGCCTGCCAGGCCCGCCCGAACCAGGCGTTGGCCACGTCGTCGAGGTCCCGGTAGTGGACCTGGAGCTCGGCCAGCGATATGTCGAGCCGGGTTGCCACTTCGCGCAGGCGCACATTGCCCCAGCCGATCTCTTCGGCCATTTCGATCGCCGTATCGACGATACGCGTGCCCAGGTCCTCGGTCTTTCGCGCGGGCGCCTTTGCTTTGCGATCCTTGCCGGTCTCCGCCATCGTTCCTCTCTTCAGTTGACCGAGCCGTGGCGCGTGTAGATGCCGTCGCGCAGCTCGCCGAAGAGCTGGCCGAGAGCCGGATGACTGATCGGCTGGCCCGTCAGATCGGGCCGGAGGTTGCGCTCGGCGACGTAGGTGGTGTGCACGGCCTCGTGAACCAGCACGTGGTACCAGGGGCTGGTCTTCGGTGGGCGTGTCCTGGCCATGGTCTGGTACCAGTCGTCGTCGCCCTGGAAATCGGCATCGACGTCGAAGACGACGCCGCGGTAGTCGAAGAGCTTGTGGTGCACAAGCTGTCCGATGCGGAACCGGGCTCGTGACGTGCTCATAGGCTGCATTCCGCTGTGGCTTCGGTCGTGGTCTGCCGGCGGCGCGCCGCCGGGTCTGAAATCGCTAAGTCTCCTTGCCGCGGTCGAGGAACCGTTCCTTGACCTTGGCGGCGAACGCGCGCGGGCTCTTGCGCGGGTCGGCCTCCCGGGCGATCTCCCGCAGCTCGTCCCTGGTCGCTTCGATCTTGGGCTGCGTGCGGCGCCACGCCGCTTCGGCGCGCGGCTTGACCTCGTGCTCCATCACATCGGACACCTTGGCCCGGACGCGAGGATTGCGCGTGAGCTCGGATACGGCTCTGAACAGCAAACGGCGTAGAATCGGCATGGTTTTCGCCTTTCGAACCGCAGCGCAGCCTTTCCATTGTCGCACGACCGGCCGGCCGCGCAAGGGGCCTGCGACACTGAGCGCGTGCAGAGAGCGTTAACATCCTTGGTCTAAACTCAGGCGACGCGTCCTCTGCACATCAAGGGGCTGTAGGTTGTCGAGTCGCGTCGCATCCACCACTGGCGTTGCCAGACGCGCGACCCTGCGCAGAAAGCTGCAGGCGGTCGTCCTGCTCGGCATCGTGATGACGTTGCTGACGACGGTCGTATTCAACTGGCACGAGATCGATCGTTACAACGATGCCAAGACGGCGGAGATCCGAGGGACCGCCACGTTCCTCGCCGGGTCCTTGGCCGAACCGCTGGCCGCGGGCGATCGCGCCGAGATTTCGAAGCAGCTGCGTGCGATCGGGCGGATCCCGTCCTTTGCCTTTGTCAGGGTGGAGGACCGGTCGGGCCAAACGGTTGCCGAAGCGGGGTCGCTCTCGGAGGTGCAGGGCGGCACCGGCGCCTCCCTGTTTTTGCCCTCGGGCGCGGTCGTAAAGGTTCCGGTTCCGGGCACCGAGGCGCCGGTCGGACATCTGACCCTGGCGATCAGCATGTCGGCGCTCCGCCACCAATCGCTCCAGACGTTGCTGGCGGGTCTGTGCGCCGCCTGCTTTGCCGTGGCCATCGCGGGCTGGATGCAGCGGCGTATCACCGATCCGCTGCGCCACCTGACGGATACGATGTGCGAGGTCCGCGAGTCCCAAGACTTCCAGCGCGTCGTCGACTGCATCTCCGATGACGAAGAGATTGCCGTATTGGTGGATGCGTTCAACGACATGATGGGACAGATCCGCCTGCGCGAGCTGCGTCTCATGCGTCACCGCCAGCATCTTCAGCACGAGGTGGAGGAACGCACCAAGGACCTCAGGGCCGCGAAGGACCTGGCCGAGAGCGCCAACGCCGCGAAATCCGATTTCCTGGCCACCATGAGCCACGAGATCCGCACGCCCATGAACGGCATGCTGGTCATGGCGGAGCTGCTTGCGTCGGCGGAGCTGACCGACCGGCACCGCCGCTACGCCGACGTGGTGGTGAACTCCGGTCAGAGCCTGCTGACCATCATCAACGACATCCTCGATTTCTCGAAGATCGAGTCGGGCAAGCTGGAGCTGGAGCGTATTGCGTTCGATCCGGTGGGCGTTGTGGACGACGTGCTCAGCCTGTTCTGGGAGCGCGCGGCCCGGAAAGGGCTCGACATGGCGGCCTATGTCGCGCCCGACGTGCCAGACCGCATCGAGGGCGATCCGATCCGCCTCAATCAGATTCTCTCCAATCTGGTGAACAACGCCCTCAAGTTCACCGAACAGGGTCATGTGAGCCTGTCGGTCGAGACTCGGGCGGATGCCGACGACCCGGCATCGCTCACGCTGCAATTCAGCATCGCCGACACGGGCGTGGGCATACCGGAGGACAAGCTTCGGACCATTTTTGAGAGCTTTTCGCAGGCGGACCTCTCGACCACGCGCCGTTTCGGGGGCACGGGCCTCGGTCTCTCCATCTGTCAACGCCTGGTGGAGGCTATGGGCGGCAGGATCGATGCGTCCAGCGTCGAGGGCGAGGGCTCGGTGTTCAGCTTTACGATTGCCACGCGCGGCCTGACCGCGGAGGATCTGAAGCCTCAGGCCGACCCCGTGGTCCCGCTGCGAGACGCTCTGCTCGTGCTGGAGGATGGCGCGACGTCGCAGGCGATCGCCCGATACCTCGAAGATCGGGGCATTCGGCTGGTGCGGACGCCGCCCGACGCGTTTTCGGCGAATGATGTGTCTCGCGTCGATCTGTTGCTTTCCGAGCCGCAAGTCATTGCCCGCTTGCCGCAGGCCGTGCCGTCCGGCGACGCGGCGGCAACGCCATACATCGTCTGCGTCTCGGAGATGGGCGACTATCGCAGCGACGCGGTGCTCGACAGCGGCAAGGCCCACGACGTGCTCATGCGCCCGATCTCGCGAAGCGCGTTCGGGGCGCTCATGGACCGGCTGTGCGCAGGCGCGCCGCTCGGCTCCTCAGCCCTTCGCAGACGCCAAGGCGCTACGCTCCCGAGCTATGCCGGGGCTCACATTCTGGTCGCGGACGACAGCCCGGTGAACCGCGAGGTCGTGATCGAGGCTCTCAACCGGTTGAATGTGCGGGCCGATGTGGTCGGGGACGGCCGGGCGGCCATTACGGCGGCGTGCGAGCAGCCATACGATCTGATTTTCATGGATTGCAGCATGCCCGAGATGGACGGCTTCGAGGCCACGCGGCAGATCCGTGCGGCGGAGCAGGAGGCGGGCCGGCCGCGCGTCCCGATCGTCGCGCTGACGGCGCAGATCGCCGGCGGAGAGCCCGACGCGTGGCAGCGGGCCGGCATGGACGCCTATATGACGAAGCCCTACCGGATCACGGATTTGGCCGAGTGCTTCGACAGCTTCATCCCGCACAAGAGAGAAGCCGATGATGGGGCGGCGAAGGTGACGGTTGGCGAGGCGGATATCGGGCAATCTGCCCAACCGGTGATTGCTGCGGTGCAGCCGGGCGAGCCGTTGCCGGTGCTCGACGAGGCGGTCCTTCGAACCTTGGCGGGCTGTCAGGAGAGATATGGCTCGGACCTTCTCCTGCGCGTGCTGGCGCTCTTCGAGACGCATGCCCCGCAAGCCCTCCTCAAGCTGGCGGAAACGGCCAAGGTATCCGGGCACGAGGAGATCGCGGACGCGGCCCATGCCCTGAAGTCTCTCGCGAGCCATATCGGCGCCAGGCGTTTGGCCGATGCCTGCCGGGACCTGGAGAGCGACGCCAGGCAGGGCGATGTGGACGGCTTGGTCGCGCGCTTGACGCGGCTCCGGAACGAGCTCCTCGACGTGCTCGCCCGGATCAAGGACCTGAAGAGAGCGGAAGCGTCCTCGGACGCTGCAATGGAAGCCTGATCCGGGCAGGCCATCCTGCGGGAGGCATCCGGAGGGCGGTTGCTTCGGGCGCGACCGTAGGCGTGTCAGGACCGATTGCGGCCGTACGGCCCACCTGAGCCCCGCCAGAGGGCAATCCTCCAATATCAGTAAAGCAGGTGTGGCGCCCGTATGCGGGACCAGTCCCGCTCGTCGTCGTTCAGGCGGCGGCCGAAGTCGGCCGGACCCAAGGCCGGATCGTCGACCCAGTCCCGGAGGAACGTGCCGCCGCTCAGGAGATCGATGGCCAGCCTTTCGGTCTCGTACTCGTAGGGGAATTTCCGCCAGATCCGGTACTCCGGGTATTCCGCGCGGACGGCCTTCAGCAGCAGCGCGGCGAGCCGGTAGGGCCGGAAGCTCTCATGCCGGTAGGCGGCGGTGTCCGTATGGATCTGCAGCCCCGAGCACAATGCGCCCACATGCTTGTGGAAGGTCGGCTCGAAGTAGCAGGGCCGGATGTAGCAGCCCGCCAGCCAAGTGTCCTGCAACTCCGCCATGCGTTTCAGAACGACCTCAAAATCGATGTCCGGCGCGCCCACGACCTCCAGAGCCGTGGTCGTGCCGCGCCCTTCCGAAAGCGTCGTTCCCTCCAGAAGGACGGTGCCGGGGAAGCACCTGGCCATGTTGAGGCTGGAGGCATTGGGGCTCGGGTTGATCCAGGCAAGCTCCATAAGCGGCCAGCCGAACCCGGGCGCCGCGTCGGGATCGTAGCCCTGCATCGGCACGATATGCAGATCCAGATCCAGCGATTTCAGCGCCACGTACCACTTCGCCAGCTCGGCGAATGTGAGGCCGTGGCGCATGATGAGCGGACCGGCGCCGACGAAGCTCTCCCAGCCGTCCTCGAGGATCGTGCCTTCGACCGGCCGTCCCGCCGGGTTCGGGCGGTCCAGGACCCAGACGCTCTTGCCGTGCTTGCTGCAGGCCTCCAGCATGTAGCAGAGCGTTGTCACATAGGTGTAGATCCGGGTCCCGATGTCCTGGACGTCGACGATGAGGGCATCGAATGTCTGCATCATGGCGTCGGTCGGATATCTGACCTCGCCGTAAAGGCTGAAGACGGGGATCCCGTGCTGCGGGTCCTCGTAATCGTCGGACTCGATCATGTTGTCCTGCTTGTCGCCGCGCATGCCGTGCTGCGGGCCGAAAGCGGACGCCAGATGAATGTCGGAGCACGCGGCCAGCGCGTCGATCGTGGGACGGCCGTCTCCGGTCGCCGAGGCAGGGTGCCCCAGAAGCGCCGCGCGGCGACCGGCAAGCGGTTTTCGCAGGTTCGGGTCTGCAAGGAAATTGTCGATTCCCAGTTTCATCGGGCTCTCGTTTGTTTGGGAGAACGGCCGGCAACGGTTGCCCCGTCGGTTGCCGGCTTGCGTCATGGTAAGGCGTCGCTGGATAGCGGACAACTTCGCTCGTTTGCTGGCGAACGCCCCCTTGCCTTGGCGTTCGCTCCCTTAGGGTCTGTGGACATTCACGTTGTGGATGCTGGTTTTGCGAGATTGGCTCAGCTTTAGGAACGAGGGCGCAGGACATGCTGTGCATATTCAAGCCCGAGTGACGCGGAGATGGGCCAATCTCGCAAAATCCCGAAGGGACGGGTCGCCTTTGACCGCTGGACGTCGTTGCGAAAAGCTAGAAGTGGAAGACGCTACGTCGCTTTCCGCGCCTAGCCAGCGGTCAAAGGCGTCCCGCCAGCACCGCAACGTGAATGTCCACAGGCCCTTAAGCCGATGCCAAGGATTTGGCGCTATCATCCGTCCAATTTCCAAGTCGCCGACGGGCCCGGAACGGCGACGGATCGTCAGGGAGCATAGAATGACCTCTTCACGCGTTTCTTCGATCTGGAAGGCGGCTTGTCTGACGGCAATCGCCGCTTGGGCGGTCGGCTTGGCGTCGGTTCCGGCCGCGGCGCGGTCCGCGCATGGCACCAATGACGTCAAGGTGTCCGTCAGTTTCAATATGCAGGTGCCTCTCGCCGATACCAGCGAGGCTTCGATCACCGAGGCTCAGAAAGACCGCAGAAAGCTGATCTATCAGGTGTTGAGCCGGGAATGCTCGGTGCTCAAGGAGCTCATCGCCGACACCTGCCGGTTGACCAACGTCAACGTGTCCACGCAGATTCGCAGTCATCGCCACAACCAGCCGCTGTTCCTCCATCTGAACGGCAGCGCGCAGTTCTCGATCACCCAGAAGAAAGGCGCACCGTCCGGCGGTTGATGGTGCGGGTGATCGATCCGCCGCCCGCTCATGCTTGACCCCTCCGCCGATCCGAGGCTCACTTGCCCGACGGCAGTCGTCGCGGGGCCGGCTGTCCGTCGGCCCTGGGACCCATGAGTGGAGGTGCAGCATGGACTTCTCGGTCAGCCACGCGGAGGACGGCGCGTTTTCGGGAGGCGGCCTGCGCGCCTTCTTCGAGTATCGCGACCTCGGCATCAAAGGCGCGACCGAGGGCAGGGTCGGCGCCCATGTCATCCGCGCCGTCCCAGGCCGCCATGCCGAGGGCGACAGCCATCTGCACCGCCTCGACTTCCAGATGGTCTATGTCCTCAAGGGGTGGGTGCGCTTCTGGTACGAGGGGCACGGGGAGGTGCTGCTGAAGCCGGGCTCCTGCGTGCACCAGCCGCCGGGCATCGTGCACCGGGAGATCGAGCATTCGGACGATCTCGAGCTGATCGAGATTACCTTGCCCGCCGACTTCGAGACCGAGCCTGCGGAAGAGGCGGCCGAGGCGACGGCGCCGGTGAAGTAGCGTCTTGACGGCGCGATGCCGCGGGCCCACCTGACCAGTTTCGAATGAACCGTTGCGATTGCGCGGTCGTATGATCCCAGCGCGGGCGCTGCTTTGCGTTGGGGGCCGGCCGCCGCAAGCTCGTGCGCTGTGCTCGGGGCCGGAACACGGCCACAGTGAATGATCGGGAGCTCGACGGGACCGCCTCATGGATTCCGCTACCCAGTTTCTTCTCGGCGCAAGTGTTTCCGGCGCGGTTCTCGGCGGCAAGCTCGGCGCCAGGGCCCTCCTGATCGGCGGCTTGGTCGCGACGCTGCCCGATCTCGATTCGTTCCTGCCCATGGGCAACGATATCGACGACATGACCTATCACCGCGGCTTCAGCCATTCCATGCTGGTGCAGACCGCTGCCACACCGGCGATTGCGTTCGCGATCACGCGGATCGTGCGCGGCGCCCGGGAGAGCTGGAAGCCGGTGATGCTCACGGTTTGGCTGTGCCTGGTGACCCACAGCATCCTGGACTCACTGACAACCTACGGCACGCAGATCCTCTGGCCGCTCGATGTCGGCCCGCCGGTGGCGTTCCCGTCCGTCTTCATTATCGATCCGCTTTACACCAGCCTGCTGCTCGCGGGCGTGCTTGCCCTGTTCTTTCTGCGCGGCAGGATCGAGCGCGGCGTGCGCGCCAACCGGCTGCTATTGCTGGTCAGCGTGCTCTATCTTGGCGTGGGCATGTCGGGGCACCTGGTCGTACAGGCGCGCGCCGAAGCCCACCCGGCCTTCCGGGGCAAGTCCGTGCACGTGCAGCCGACGCCGTTCAATATTCTGTTCTGGCAGGTCCTTGCGGTCGACGAACGGCACTATCTGACGGGCCTGACCAGCGTGCTCCCCACCTGCTCGATCGCCCAGATCGCCAGCCACGAGCGATTGGCAAAGGCCCCGCTCGGGCTCGATCCGTCACGGTCCGCACGGCGGCTCGAATGGTTCACCGACGGCTTCTACAGCTATCGTAACAACGGCGACACGATATCGATCACCGACCTGCGCATCGGCTATCACCCGTTCTTCGTCTTCTCCTTCGACATCGCCCGCAGGCAGGCGAATGGCTACGTGCAGATGCGTCCGACGCAGGTCGGCATCGGCCCAACCGGTCCGGAACGTGTCAAAGGCCTCCTGGCGCTTGCGTCGCGGAGCCTGGAGCGCTGTGGCGTCTGAACGGATTTGCGCCTGTAACGCCAATGTCATCACGGCCGCACACAATTCGAGGCGGGGACATCTCGAAACCTGAGATGATCTGTGATTTCATGAGCGTGGGTTGACCCGCATCGTGCTCGATAGGCTCGATCGGCGCCGGGTCCGGGACCGGCCGCGCAAACGGCAGTTCTAAATGGAGGACCAGCGTATGAAGCACGCAGTAATCCGCACATTGGTGTTTGCGGTGGGGCTTTGGGCCGTTCAGGCGACGACTGCGGGTGCCGCGACGGAGATTCAGTGGTGGCACGCCATGGGCGGGGTCAATGGCGAGCGCGTCAACAAGATCGCCAACGACTTCAACGCCACACAGAGCGACTACAAGATCGTCCCGGTCTACAAGGGCAACTACACGGAGACCATGACCGCGGCTATCGCCGCCTTCCGCGCGCGCAAGCATCCGCATATCGTGCAGGTCTTCGAGGTCGGCACCGCGACCATGATGGCCGCCAAGGGCGCGGTCTATGCCATCGGCGATCTGATGAAGGACGCTGGCGTGCCCTTCGACACCGGCGTCTTTCTGCCGGCCGTGATCAGCTACTACCAGACGCCCGACGGCAAGCTGTTGTCGATGCCGTTCAACAGCTCGACGCCGGTGCTCTGGTACAACAAGGACGCTTTCGCCAAGGCCGGCATCGAATCGCCGCCCAAGACCTGGCCCGAGATGAAGACGGCCTCCGAGAAGCTGATGGCCGCCGGCTACAAGTGCGGCTTCTCGTTCGGCTGGCAGTCCTGGGTGATGATCGAGAACTTCAACGCCTGGCACAACCTGCCCATCGGCACCATGGAGAACGGCTTCGCGGGCCTCGGCACCGAGTTCGTGTTCAACAATGACGCGGTGAAGAAACACTTCGCCAATCTGGCCGAATGGCAGAAGTCGAAGATCTTCGACTATGGCGGGCGCCGGGGCGACAGCCTGCCCAAGTTCACCAATGCCGAATGCGGCATGTGGCTGAACTCCTCCGCTTATTACGGCGGCATCAAGAAGCAGGCCAAGTTCGCGTTCGGCCAGTCCATGCTGCCGATCTATCCGGACGTGAAGGCCGAGCCGCAGAACTCGATCATCGGCGGCGCCACGCTGTGGGTGCTCAAGGGCCATCCCAAAGAGACCTACAAGGGCGTCGCGCAGTTCATGAAATATCTGTCGGGAGCCGAGGTGCAGGCCTGGTGGCACCAGGAGACCGGCTACGTTCCCATCACGACCGCGGCCTACGAGCTCAGCAGGAAACAGGGCTTCTACGAGAAGAACCCCGGCACGGACACGGCCATCAAGCAGTTGAGCCTCAACACGCCGACGCCCAATTCGCGCGGCCTGCGCTTCGGCAACTTCGTGCAGGTGCGCGACATCCTGAACGAGGAGATGGAAGCCATCTGGAGCGGCAAGAAGACCGCGGAGACGGCTTTGGACAGTGCTGTGGAGCGCGGGAACGCGCTCTTGCGGAAATTCGAGCGGGCCAACAACTAGCCGCCCGGCTTGAACCGATCGGTCACGGGCCGGCCGCATTGAGGCCGGGCCGGCCCGGGATGCCCATGTCTGAGTCCGCCCTCCCGGTGTCGGGGCGCCAATGCTGAAGCGTGTTCACTTCCAGCCCTCCACGCTGCCCTACCTCTTGGTGGCGCCGCAGCTCGTCATCACGCTCGTCTTCTTCATCTGGCCGGCGAGCCAGGCGCTGTACCAGTCGCTGCTGATCCAGGACGCCTTCGGGCTCGCAACGGAGTTCGTCTGGCTCGAGAATTTCGAGCAGCTGTTCGCCGATCCCCACTATCTGGGGGCCTTCAACAGGACGCTCTTCTTCTCCTTTGCCGTGGCCTTTCTGTCGATGTCGATGGCGCTGTTGCTGGCGGCCATGGCGACCCGCGTCATCCGCGGCGCGACCACCTATCGAACGCTGTTGATCTGGCCCTACGCCGTAGCGCCTGCCGTTGCCGGCGCCTTATGGATGTTCATGTTCGATCCCACGCTGGGCATCGTCGCCTACATGCTCGGCGGGCTCGGCTACGACTGGAATTTCCGGCTCAACGGCAACCAGGCCATGGCGCTGGTGATCCTGGCGGCCGCCTGGAAGCAGATCAGCTACAACTTCCTGTTCTTCCTCGCGGGCATGCACGCCATCCCGAAATCGCTGATCGAGGCGGGCGCCATCGACGGCGCCGGTCCCTGGCGGCGCTTCTGGACCATCGAGTTCCCGCTGCTCTCGCCGACGACCTTCTTCCTGCTGGTGGTGAACGTGGTCTACGCCTTCTTCGACACCTTCGGGATCATTCACACCATGACCAAGGGCGGCCCGGCCAAGTCCACCGAGATCCTGGTCTACAAGGTCTTCAACGACGGCTTCGTCGGGCTCGACCTCGGCGGCTCGGCGGCCCAGTCGGTGATCCTGATGTTCGTCGTCATCGTGCTGACGGTCATTCAGTTCCGCTACATCGAGCGCAGGGTGGCGTACTGATGCGGGAGCGAGCCCATGGTTGAGAACAGGCCCTGGGTCGGCGTGCTTGCCCAAGCGGTCCTGATATTGGGGGTGCTGCTCGTGGCGTTCCCGATCTGGATCACCTTCGTCGCCGCCAGCCACGACCAGGTGCGCATCACGCAGGTGCCGCTGCCGCTGCTGCCCGGCGATCAGTTCTTCGTGAACCTGAAGGCGGCCTTCGTGCAGGGGGTCGGCAACGCCAGGGAGCAGTCCGTCGGGCTGATGATGATCAACAGCACCATCATGGCGCTGGGCATCGCGGCGGGGAAGATCGCGATCTCGATGCTCTCGGCCTTCGCGATCGTCTATTTCCGCTTTCCGTTCCGCATGTCCTGCTTCTGGCTGATCTTCATCACGCTCATGCTGCCGGTGGAGGTCCGCATCCTGCCCACCTTCGAGGTCGTGGCCAATCTGGGCATGCTCAACTCCTATGCCGGATTGACCATACCGCTGATCGCCTCGGCAACCGCGACCTTCATGTTCCGTCAGGTCTTCCTGACCGTGCCCGACGAGCTCCTGGAGGCCGCCCGGATCGACGGCGCGGGGCCGATGAAGTTTTTCCGCGATATCCTGCTGCCGCTGTCCCGCACCAACATCGCGGCGCTCTTCGTCATCCTCTTCATCTACGGCTGGAACCAGTTCCTCTGGCCGCTCCTGATCACCACCGACAAGAGCATGTACACCATCGTCATGGGCATCAAACAGATGCTCGAGGCGGCGGAGGAGTCGCCCGAATGGCATCTGATCATGATGACCACGCTATTGGCCATGATCCCGCCCGTGCTGGTGGTGATCGTGATGCAGAAGCTGTTCGTCAAAGGTCTCGTCGAGACCGAGAAATAGGCGGGGGAGGGGGCGCGCCATGGCGGAACTGACGATCGCCAATGCCGGGAAGGTCTACGGCAGCGACGTGCAGGCCATTAGCGACCTCAGCCTCGATGTCGCCGACGGCGAGTTCGTCGTCCTGGTAGGCCCGTCGGGCTGCGGCAAGTCCACGCTGCTGCGCATGATCGCCGGGCTGGAGACGATCACGAGCGGCGAGATCCGCATCGGCGACAGGGTCGTCAACGATCTGGAGCCCGCCGACCGCGACATCGCCATGGTGTTCCAGAACTACGCGCTCTATCCGCACATGACCGTGTTCAACAACATGGCCTATGGGCTGCGCAACCGCCGCACGCCGGCGGCGGAGATCGAGCGTCGTGTCCGCGACGCCGCGCGCCTCCTGGAGATCGAGCCGTTTCTCGACCGCACGCCCCGCCAGCTCTCCGGCGGTCAGCGCCAGCGTGTCGCCATGGGGCGGGCCATCGTGCGCAAGCCCGCCGCTTTCCTCTTCGACGAGCCGCTCTCCAATCTCGACGCCAAGCTGCGCGTCCAGATGCGGGTCGAGATCCGCAAGCTGCAGCGCGAGCTCGGCACCACCAGCGTCTACGTGACCCACGACCAGGTCGAGGCCATGACCATGGCCGACCGGCTGGTGGTCATGAACCACGGCGTCGCCGAGCAGATCGGGACGCCGCGCGAGCTCTATCGGACGCCGGCCACGGTGTTCGTCGCAGGCTTCATAGGCTCGCCCGCCATGAACTTCCTCGAGGCCGAGGTCGGCGCCAATGGCGACACGCTCCAGATCGGCGAGGCGCAGGTGCCGTTGGGCGCGAACCGGCCTGCCGAGCCCGGCCAGGCGGTTACCCTGGGCGTCCGCCCGGAGCATCTGGAGCTCGCGCCGGACGGCGGACAGTTCGGTCTGGTCGTGGAGCTCGTCGAGCATCTGGGCGCCGATACGGTCGTCTATGGCCAGGTTGCCGGCGCAGCCGATCAACGGATGGCGCTCCGCGTCCATGGCGACCGGGATTTCGGCATCGGCGACACCGTTCAAGTCGCGGCAAAGCCGGAGAACCTGCATCTCTTCGACAAGGAGACCGGCAAGCGCATCGTCTCCTGAGCCCTTGCCCGGGAGCGGCCGGCAAGATCGCGCTGCGCCCCTCGAAAGCGCGCGGTCGCAATCCCACATGCGTTGTGTTAAGCGTGACGCGCGTCGCGTCGATCGTGCATTGGGAGCAGCGTCATGGAGCGGTTCTTCGGCGGAAACCCCGGCCTCGTCCTCCTCAGGCTGGCCATCATCTCGCTGATCGTCGGCGTGCTGCTCTCGGCCCTCGGCCTCAGCCCCTACGACATCATCGACAGCTTCCAGCGGCTGGTCGTCCGCATCTACGACATGGGCTTCGACGCTATCGAGTGGGTTTTCCGCTACTTCCTGCTCGGCGCGGTCATCGTGATCCCGATCTGGTTCATCTCGCGCGTCTTCAAGATGATGGGCCGCGGCGGCGACCGGTCGGCCGGCTCGCTCGACCACAAGACGCGCGACGCCGATCTCTAGCCTGACCATGGCTTTGCGCCGCGGTCGGATCGTCCCGTGAGCGCAGGCTCACCGTCCGCGCGACCGATCGACGGTCCGCTGGGACACCGCCAAGTCCTGTCCGTCGCGGTCCCCATCATCCTGTCCAACGTCACGACGCCGCTGATCGGCGTCGTGGATACGGCCGTGCTCGGGCAGCTCGGCGACCCGCGCTACATCGGCGCGGTGGCGCTCGGCGCCATGATCTTCAACATGCTCTACTGGGCCTTCTCGTTCCTGCGCATGGGCACGACGGGCCTGACCGCGCAGGCCGAGGGCGGCGGCCGCAGCGCGGACGTGGCGGCCACGCTGATGCGCGCGCTGCTGATCGCCGCCGCGGCTGGCGGCGGGCTGATCCTGCTGCAGCTCCCCATCGGCGCCCTGGCCTTCTGGCTCCTGCAAGGCTCGGACGCGGTCGAGGCCAGCGCGCACTCGTATTTCACGATCCGCATTTGGGGCGCCCCTGCGGCGCTGATCAACTTCGCGGTGCTGGGCTGGTTCATCGGCATGGGGCGCGCCGGCACCGCGTTCGCCCTGCAGATCCTGCTGAACGGGACCAATGCGGGGCTCGACGCGCTGTTCGTCATGGGGCTCGGCCTGGAGGTCGAGGGTGTGGCGCTCGGCACGGTTCTCGCGGAAACGCTCGCCGCGGCATGCGGGCTCTGGCTGGCACGGCGTGAGCTGCGCCGTCGCGGCGCCACCTTCAGGCGAGATCTGATCCTTGAGGCCGGGGCCCTCAAACGCACGTTCGCGATCAATGCCGACATCATGATCCGCACCCTCAGCGTCGTGCTCGTGTTCAGCTGGTTCACGGCGCAGTCGGCCAGCCAGGGCGATGTGCTGCTCGCCGCCAATGCCATTCTGCTGCATTTCACGCAGGTCGCCGCCTACTTCCTCGACGGTTTCGCCTTCGCCGCGGAGTCCTTCGTCGGACGCGCCATCGGCGCGGGACGGCGGACCCGCTACCGGGAGGCCGTGCGCATCACGACACTCTGGGCGGTTGTGTTCAGCCTCGGCCTCTCGTTCGCCTATTGGGTCGGTGGTGGCCTGATAATCGACGCCATGACCGTCAGCCCAGAGGTGCGGGAGATGGCGCGCACCTATCTGCCATGGGCGGTTTTCGTGCCGGTGCTCGGCGTCGTCAGCTACCAGCTCGACGGCATCTTCATCGGCGCCACGCGCACCGCCGATTTGCGCAACATGATGCTGCTCAGCGCCGCCGTCTATTTCGCGGCCTGGGCCGTCCTGACCTCGGCCTTCGACAATCACGGCCTCTGGGCCGCGCAGATGCTGTTCTTCGCGGTGCGCGGCGTGACGTTGGGCCTGCGGCTGCCGGCGCTGGAGCGCGACGCCTTTCGGGAACAAACGACAGTCTTGGCCCGATAGAGCGAGCTCTAGAGCCTGTCGCGATCATTCTGATCGCGCCATTGCTCTAGTTCTTTGTTGAAGCATGTCTTTTGTCCCGAAACCGGTATCCACTTTCGGGAGACATGCTCTAGAAGCTCGCCAGCCAGAGGATCAGTATCGTCAGCACCACGAAGCCGAGCGGCAGGACAAGCTGGCGCATTGGGTTGCCTTCCGCACTTAGAGAATCTCGACCACGCTTTCCGGCGGCCGGCCGATGGCGGCGCGACCGTCCTTCACCACGACGGGCCGCTCGATCAGGATCGGGTTTTCGACCATGGCCTCGATCAAGGCGTCGTCCGAGAGGCTGTCGTCGCCAAGGCCAAGCTCTTTATAGGGCGCCTCGTTTCTTCGCATCAGATCCCGCGGGCGCATACCCAGCATCTTCAGGACCGCCTTGAGCTCCGCGGCCGTCGGCGGCGTCTTCAGATACTCGATCACCTGTGGATCGGCGCCGCGCTCCTCGAGCAGCGCCAGGGTCTGCCGGGACTTGGAGCAGCGCGGATTGTGATAGATCGTAACGCTCATGGCGTGTCCTCCATGCCCGTCTTGGCGGCCCACGCCTCGGCCTGCACGCCGACGATCTCGCGAACCGAGCCGGCGCCGTCCCGCTCCAGGCGATCGAGGATCGTTCGCTTGATGCGATCGACGAGGCCCGGACCTTCATAGATCAGCCCCGTATAGAGCTGCAAAAGCGAGGCGCCGGCGGTGATCTTGGCGAGCGCACGGGCGCCGGAGTCGATGCCGCCGACGCCGATCAGCGGCACCTGGCCCTCGGTCAGCAGATAGACGCGGGCCAGCATGCGCGTCGAGGGCTGGAACAGCGGCGCGCCCGAGACGCCGCCGGCCTCCTGTGCCCGCCGCGTGTCGCTCAGGCCATCGCGGGCCACGGTGGTGTTTGAGACGATGATCCCGTCGGCCTTGTGGGCGCGGATGCGCGCGACGATGGCCGGCAGGTCCTCCTCGGCGATGTCCGGCGCAAGCTTGACGAGCAGGGGCCGCCAGGGCTTGCCGTCGTCGACGAGCCGTTGCCGGGCTTCCATCAGCCGGCCGAGCAGCGTATCGAGCGCCTTCGGCGCCTGCAGATCCCGCAGGCCC
>JAKSBI010000433.1 GCA_022361215.1 Hyphomicrobiales bacterium
GGCCGGCGCCTCGGCGAGCTTGGCCGCCATCAGCAACGCCAGAGCGAGCGCCGCGATCCCGTAAGCCCAGCCCGCCAGGTCGCGCTGCGGCGTCGCCTCGGTGTAGCGGATCGGCCGGCGCTCCAGCTTGTCGATCTCCGCAATCGCCTCACCGACCGCGGCCGGGCTTTCCGCCTGGAAGGCGCGATAGGGCACGCCCAGGGTCTTGAAGAACTTGTGCAGATGGCGCTCGGGAAAGACCTGCGGCGTGTCCCGTTCCGTGGACGCGGGGCTGTAGAAGATGCCGCGGCTACCGGAGGTCCGCAGGAACAGCCAGTAGAGATTGACAGGGCGCTGGGCGAGAGCCGCGCGCAGCTTCGCCTGGACCTTCCGGCCGATGACGGCCGCACCGTCCGAGACCAGCAGGACCGCGCGCGGGGCGGCGGACGGATCGGCGTTGTGGATGGACAGCGCCATCGCCAGGCCCCGCCCCACATCCGTGAAGGCCAGGCCTTGCCTGTCGATCGCCTGCACGGCGGCGAGCACCGCGTCCTTGCGCGCCGTGAGCGTCAGGGCGTGCATGGGCGCGGTGGAGAACTCGGCGACGCCGAACCGGTCATGCTCGCGCGATGTGACGAAGGCGCTGAGGAGCCGGCGCGCGGCGGCGGACTTCGACTGCTCCGCGCCGCTCGCCCGGCGCCCGGCAAACGTGTCGTCCATGCTCGCCGAGCGATCGATCAGCAGGACGATATGCGCCCCGCCGCCGAACCGCTCGACATGTCCCCCTTCCCGGTGAAGGCCGGCAAGGCCCAGGACCAAGGCGGCGATGGCCGCCATCCCGGCCAGGCGCACGCCGGTCTCGATGACCCGCGACAGCGGATCCGCCGCCAGGCCCGCGAACGACGGATAGGGCTGCGGCCTCTGCGCGCCGATCGCCAGCGGCAGCAGCGCCAGCGGCAACAGCGCCAGGAGCGCCGTATGGTGGACTGCGAGGCTCATGGGCCGTGCCGTTCCGTCGCCGCCAGCCTGGCGCTGAGCTGCGCGAGCTCGGCGAGCGGCATGTCCGAGCCGGCACGCCGCGCATCGCCCGCGAAGAACAGCGTGCGCGAGGCGACGAAGAAGCGCTCGATCCCCTCGCGGCAGGCGGCGAAGGCCGGATGGGTGTCCAGAAACGCGGTCACGTCGCCGGCCAGCAGGCTGTGGCCGGCGGTTGCGTCGAAGGCGCGATGCAGGTCCATATAGGCCCGCTCGAGGTCCGCGGCCTCGGCATCGGCGGCGCGCGCGGCAATGCGCCGGGCCGCGGCGGTGAAGGGGCGATGCGGGCGCGCGCGAAACGGCCACCAGGCGAAATGGTAGGCCAGCAGCGCCAGGGCGCCGAGTCCGACGGCCGCCGACGCCAGGAGCGCGGAACGCTCCCGCCCCGTCGGTCTGAGACGAGGGCGCACGTCCGGCATCAGTTGCGGCAGCTCCCGGCCCTGCTCGGCCCCCAGGCCCCGCCGCACCAGGATCTCCCGGAGCGGCGACGTCAGGAACGTGAACGGGGCGATCCGCACCGTCGACGTCTCGCCACCGTCGCGGAAGCGCAGGGCGATCGCCGGGATGACCCGTCTCTTGGGCTCGAGCGGCGCATAGAACGTCTGGTACGCAAGATCGATCTCGAACCGGCGCCGGCCGGCGCGGCGCGACCACGTCCAGCGTGCGGCGCGCAGATCGAGCCAATAGCTGATCGCGCCGGGCCGTGGCACGGAGGCCGCGATCAGCTCCGCATTCGCGCCCGCGTCCACCGTGATCCTGCGCCGCAGAACGTCCCCCATGAAGTAACCGAACGCCTTCGGCTCGGCGACCGAGACGAGGCGGGCTTGCGCCAAGCCAGGGTCGGTCCGGAGCAGGACGAGCCACAAGAGGAGGACGAAGAGGCGCATCACATCCGCCCCGTCATCAGATAGTCGCTGAACGCCAGCCAGTCGATGCGGCTCGAGACGACAAAGGGCTCGCAGCCGAACAGGCTCAGCGTGAGGCGCCGTAAGCCGTGTCGTCGCGACGCCTCGGCCGTCCGCCAGGCGGCCTTCAGCGCGGGGCGGGTCAGGACCAGCCGGGCCGCGCCGGTCTCGAGGTCCTCGAGCCTTACGAGGCGCCAGTCGGGAAGGTCCTCGATCTCGGCGGCGTCGCGCAGCACGACGGGCACGACGTCATGGGGCGAGAGGCGCGCGAAGACCGCTTCCAGCGCGTCCTCGGGCAGGCGGAAATCGGAGATCAGGAAGACCAGCTTGCGCCGTTCCGAGAGCCGGCGAGAGGCGTCGATCAGGCCCCCGGCGCCGGCGCGCCGTCGGGGCCGATAGGCGGCGAGGCGCTCCACGAGCGCGCGCTCGCCCGCGCGCGACGGCGTTGCCGGCACGTCGAACGGCGCCTGGATGTCGTCGTCGCATCCGATCACACCGAACGGATCGCCGATGCGCCGCACGGAGGCGGCGAGCGCCGCCACCAGTTGGGCGACCATGGCCATGCGGTCGCCCGCGCCCGTGAAGCCCATGGAAGCCGAAAGGTCGACGAGCGCATAGACCGGCGCGGCGCTGTGCTGCTCGAAGCGCCGCGCGTAAATACGGTTCCAGGGATCGCGGAGGCTCGCCCTCAGATCGATGCGCCGCGGGTCCGGAGCCTGGATCAGCGGCACCAGATCGCGAAAGACGCCGCCGCTGCCCGGGATCTTGCCGCGATGGGCGCCGGGCCGCACGCCGCCGACGCGCCAGGAGAGGCGATGGGGCAGATCGTGCGGCGCCTCGGGGGCGTCGGGCGATATGTCATGCGGCTGGGTCACGAGGCACCGGGACGGCTTCGAACAACGATCCGCACAAGGTCGCCGCGATGGTATCGCGCTTCAGCTCATAGACGGGCTCGAAAAAGATCCTGTGCGCCATGACCTCGTAGAACACCTCGCGCACATCCTCCGGCAACACGGCGTCGCGGCCGTCCAGCCAGGCGGCGACGCGGGCGGCGCGGACCAGATTGGCGATGCCGCGGGGGCTGGGCCCGCCCTGGACCAGGCGCGACGTGTCGATGCCGTCGATCTCGATGCCGATGCCGGCCGGCTCCCGCGCCGCGGCCCACAGATCGACCACGTAGCGCTGGATCGCCTCGCTGGCGCTTATGCCGGTTTGGATAGACCGCGAGATCTCGGGGATCGCCAGGTGATCGACGATGCCTTCCGCAACCTCGGAGATCAGCGCGTTCGTATCGTGGAAGCGCGGATCGAAGGCGAGCGCCCGGCGCAAGGCCGGCTCCTCGGGCGCCTCGATATTGATCTCCATGAAGAACCGGTCCCGCGCCGCAGCCGGCAGCTCGAAGGTCTCCTCGCGCTCGATCCGGTTGCGGTCGGCGAACACCAGCATGTAGGGCAGCGTGTACTCCCGGTTGAAGGCGCTCAGGCTGCGCTCCGCCATCAGGCGCAGCAGCAGCGCGTGCACCTGCGGCCGGGCGCGGTTGATCTCGTTGAAGAAGAAGATGGAGAGGTCCTCGCCGTGCCGCAGCACGGGACCGGGCTCGACGCGCGGGCGCCCGTCCTCGTCGAGATAGGTGTGATAGATCATGTCCGTCGGCATCAGGTCTATGGTGCCCTCGACGCGCTCGTAGGCGCCGCCGAGCCCCCGTGCAGCGGCCTTCAGGAGCGTCGTCTTGCCGACGCCGACATCGCCTTCGAGAAGCACATGGCCCTGGGCGAAGACGGCAATGGTCAGGAGCTTGATAACCCGCTCCTGCCCGACGATCACCTTGCCCAGCTCGGCCTGAAAGGCCCGCGCGTCCTGAAGAAAGTGGGCCGGGTCCGCCCTCTCCGGACGCCCGGCCGATCGCATCTCGCCGCCATGCGTTGTCATTCATCCATCTCCCATGGCCGCAAGGCGCGCAGGCCAAGACGCCGAGGCACGCCGGACCGCGGCGGCGAGGGCGTGGCCTTCGCCAGCCCTCGCCCGAGAGAGAAACCGTAAGCCTGCGAGACCCCGTGCCGCGCTGCCGACACGATCGATACGTCAGGCCCGCGGCCTATTTCGGGATCTTCTTGACGTTATAGATCCATTTGCCGGTCTTCTTGAAGTGCGCGACGCGCTTGGCGTTGCGGGCTTCCATGGCGTCGATCGACTGCTGCTGCTTGTTGAGCTCTTTGGGATTGTGCTTGGGATCGTATTTCGTGCCGGCGATCTTGGCGGGATAGCCGGGCTTGGGCTCCCAGCAATTGCCCGGCGCCTTGCAGTTGGTGCCGTCATAGGCGAAGCCCGCCGAGGCGACGCCCATCGCGGCCGTGAATGTGAGTGTGGTGAGAGCTTTCTTCATCGTCTCGGTTTCCTCCGTGTCTGTTCTGATCTGTGGCGGGTCGGACCGCCTTCCTGCTTCCAGGCCATGCCTGAGCGAAGCCGCCGGCTGAGCCGTCGGCCGCACACGTCATGGCAAGGAAATCTCGCACGCCGCATCGGATGCCGGGGCGGCGGCAGCAGTCGGCATGCCGCCGCCGCCCTTCGGAATCTTGAACGGCGTGAAGCTCGCTTTCTGCTCTTCGGTCAGCCACTCCGCATCCACGGCGTCGCCCGTGTAGAGATGCCGGATCCAAGCCATCAGCAGCAGCATCTCGTCGACCGTAAGGACCCCGTATTGCGGCCCCATCTGACCACGCGCCCCGCCGAAAATGGTCTCGAAGAGGCCCTTGTCGGTCACGTTCTTCGGATAGGTCCAGTAGGAGTCGTTGAGGCCCGGTCCCAGCTTGCCCTCGCCGTAGTGGCCGTGACAGGCCGAACAGGCCGTCAGGTACAGCTCTTCGCCCTTCGGAAAGCACTGCGGAAGGCCCATATAGGGGTTGTTGCCGCTGCGCATGAAGTGCTTGACCGCCGGCGTTTCCCCGCTCTCGTCCAGGGCCTTGGCCAACTGCAGCTCCTCGCCGGTGATCGTGTGCCGGAAGACGACCTGTCCGAACGATGCCCCGACGCCAATCATCAGTCCCACAACCAAGGTCGTGCCCAACAAGACTTTTTTTCTCATGTCCCGATCATGTGTATCTGCAGCTCTTTCCGATTGATTCTCCGGGCGTCTTCGACCCGGACGCTAGTCTCGGCCCGTTCGCTTCGACGACGGGCGATCCGCCCGCCGGTGCGTCGCCTCGCCCGCCGCCGGCGCCTCGGCGCGCGACGCCTTGGTGATCTTCAGCATCGGGATGCCCTCCGCCTTCAGCACGGCCTCGATCTGCGGCCAGCTCGCATCGATGGCCTTGTTCAGCTCCGAGAGCAGGGCCGTGTCGCCCTTGCGCACGCCCATCGACTGGTTGAAATGATGCGGCACGTGCTTGCCGTCGGATCGCTTGTTGTCGTCGGCGATGACCGTGAGGACCACGTCCGCATTGCCGGCGACGTAGCGGGCGACCTCCGGCGCGAAGGCCACGGCCACGTCCGCCTTCCCGTTCGCCACCTCGCCGACCATGCGCCGGGGATCGACGCGGATGTACTGGTTGCGACGGCTTTTGAAGTTCACGAGCGACTTCATGTAGTTGAAGTGCGTGTTGTAGAGGTCGATCTCGTTCATCATGACGGACGGCGGCGAGCCGTCGACGAAGCCGATATTGCGCGCCTTGCGCAGATCCGGGCTGCGCCACCCGTCGATTTTCAGGCTGGCGTTCTTGCGCTGAACGAACACGTAGCCCGTTCGAAAGTAGGGCCGTGTCGTCAGCACCCGCTGATCGCCCGTGTCCAGGCCGACGACGACGTCGCACCGTTTTTGGTTCAGCAGGTCGCGGACGATGTAGATCCCCGGCTTGTCGAGCCAGACGAACCGGGCTTTGCGCCCCATGGCGTCGGCGATCGTCTTGGCGATCTTGTTCTCGAATCCCGCCTCGTCGCGATTGGAATAGGGCAGCTCATTGGCGGCTGCGCAGATGCGGAGCTCGGAGGGGTCCGCCCGCGCGCCCTGCTCTGCCGTCTGAGCCGCGCCAGCGGCGTCGGGCCACGCCAGGAACGGGACCAACGCAAAGGCCAGCGGCGCAAGCCGGGCGCGAAGGGGCCACCGTGACGCGAATGAAAACGCGGAACCGATTTCCCGGGTCATTGTGCTTCCTCGAGGTTGTAGAGCGGATGGGCAAAAAGACGGCTGCCGCGACCGAGCGACCAAACGGGGGGAAGAGGCCGCGGCAGCCGATGGGGACTAGCGCATCACCAGTCGCTCAGCCCTTGTATTCACCCACGTTCGGATCGTCGTAGGGACCCTTGCCGTCCAGCGAGAATACCATCACGCCGCCGCCCATCTGGGTGTACTTCTGAAGGTTCTTGAAGGCGCCCACGGCCCCCAGACCCGCCGTCGGGTCCTTGAGGTCGAACACCAGACCGACACCGGGCCAGCCGCCGACGCCGTACATGATGGCGACATACTGGACGCCGTTGTACTCATAGGTCATGGGATGACCGATCGAGCCGGAGGGCAGCTTGAACTTCCACAGCAGCTCGCCGGTGCGGCTGTCGCGCGCCTTGATGAAGCCTTCGAGCGTTCCGTAGAAGACCAGATTGCCGGCCGTAGCGAGCGTGCCGCCCCAGACCGCGAAGCGCTCCATGGTCTCCCACGCATATTCGCCGGTGATGGCGTTGTAGGCCTTGACCTGGCCGAGACCTTCGTAGCCCTGCCGGTCGCCCTTCGGCCCGGGATACATCCAGAGCGTCGCGCCGACGAAGAACTGGCCCGCGCGATAGGGCAGCATGAACGGCTCCCAATCCATGCAGATGTGGTTGATCCCCATGAAGAAGAGCTTCTGGTTGGGGTCGTAGGAGTCGTGCCCCTGATTGTGGTAGCCCATGGCCGAGGGACAGATGTCCCGGGCGCGGTGATCCATGCGCGTGGCGAACTCCGGATCGCGGACGGGCAGACCGGTCTTCAGGTCCACATGCTTCACCCAGTTGACCGTGTCGTCGAGCTTGTCGGCGGAGATCAGGTCGCCGGTCTCCCGGTCCAGGGTGTAGACGATGCCGTTGCGGTCGGGATGCGTCAGCAGCTTGCGCATCTTGCCCGACTTGTCCTTCTGCTCGGACAGCATCATGACGTTGACGCCGGCATAGTCCCATTCGTCGTGCGGCGTCTTCTGATAGCCGAACTTGGCCAGGCCCGTATCGGCGTCGCGGCCCCAGATCGTCATGGTCCACTTGTTGTCGCCGGGACGCATGGTCTCGTTCCACGGCGCCGGGTTGCCCGAGCCGAAATAGATCAGGTTGGTGTCCGGATCGTAGGCGTACCAGCCCCAGTTCGTGCCGCCGCCGATCTTCCAGGCCTCGCCTTCCCAGGTCTCCAGGCCGAGCCCGAACTGGCCGTAATGGGGGTTC
The DNA here is from genome assembly GCA_022361215.1 of Hyphomicrobiales bacterium. Lineage (GTDB taxonomy): Bacteria > Pseudomonadota > Alphaproteobacteria > Rhizobiales > Methyloligellaceae > JAKSBI01. The sequence continues at coordinate 7,317 of JAKSBI010000433.1, forward strand.
TTGTCGTTGAAGTCCTTGGCGAGCAGCAGGTCCTTGTCCGGGCCGGTGGCGTAGGCCTTCCAGAGCTGCGCGCCGGTGCGAATGTCGTAGGCGGCGAGCAAGCCGCGCACGCCGAGCTCGGCGCCCGACGAGCCGACGATCACCATGTCCTTCACCACATAGGGGGCCTGCGTCAGCGTCTGACCCACCTTGATGTCCATGTGCTCGATCTTCCAGTGCACCTCGCCGGTCTTGGCGTTCAAGGTGACCACATGGCCGTCGAGCTGCGTCTTGACGATAAGCGGCGGCAGCTTGTCGTCGCCCGGCCAGTAGGCCAGGCCGCGATTGACCAGATCGCAGCAGGCGACCGCGCGCGCCGCCGGATCCTGTTTCGGCTTGTGTTCCCAGATGATACGGGCGGGATCGTTCAGATCGAGGGCGAAGGTGTAGTTCGGGAACGACGAATGCACATACATCACGCCGTCGATGACAAGCGGCGTTCCTTCATGCCCGTGCAGCCGGCCCGTGGAGAAGCTCCATGACGCCCGCAGCTTCTTGACGTTGGAGGCGTTGATCTGCGTCATCGGGCTGAAATTGTTGGAGTCGTAGTTCTTGCCCGGCATGATCCAGTTCTTGTCGCTTTTCGACAGCTCGACGAGCTTGTCGTTGGCGACCGCGCTCGAGCCGAACATTGCCATCGACAAGGCCATGCCCGTGCCGATGGCGCTCGCCAAGAACGCCTGAAAAGACCGTGTCGTCATAAAGAGAACCTCCCTGTTAGCGCCCTAGCAGACAAGCCAGGCGGACTTTATTTGTTTCCCCGTACGCGCGCTCAAAGCCCATCGCGCAGCGGATGATCCGCTCAGCGCACGTATGGCCAACATCCGTCGCGAAGCGACAGAAGTGCCGCATGTGCAACGAAAACAAGGCCAGGACGTTGACGATAATGGGCGCTTCAAACGACTGTCTTGATCACATTTGGCAGTTCTTGTCGGGCAAATTGGCAAAAATCATTTCCACTTGTTCTATTGGCATGGCCCGTCCGGACGGGGATATTTGAGAAATCCGACGCCGTCGCGGGTCGCGCGGTCGCCGTGACGGCGCCGACGGCAGCGACAGTGTGAGTGATATTGTGCCGCTTGAGGCGAGGTCTGCGACCGTGGAGGCTGCGATGAGCGGACATGCCGAGACAGGACCGCACGGACCGCCGGCCGAGGCCCGGCCGCCCGTGCGAAGGCGATCGCCGGGACACCCGCCGTCATCGATCGGGCTCAGGTTCGGTCTTCTGTTCGCAGGGGCCTTGATCGTGGGCGCCTGCGATGACGAGCCGGCTTCTCAGAGTGCCGCGGACCGGACGGTTCCGGGACAGGCCGGAGCCGAGGGAAGCGCTCAGCCGCCGCAAGCCTCCTGGGTCGCCTTCGGCGATACGGAGCTGCCGGAACGCTGGCTGGCCAGCCGGGACGCGGGCGTCCAGCTCGACAGGGCGGACCGGCGCGTCGCGCAGATCGGAGCGCTTCTGCAAAAAGCCCGGCAGAGGTTTCGAGAATCGCCGCGCATGATCGTCAATCGCGCGGTGCAGCTTGAAGACATGCTGTCCGGTATCGGCATCGACGAGCCTGCGGTCGAGCTGATCGCCAGCCTCACCGACGCGGTCGGCACCGCGCGCATCGAGGGGTTCGGCGCCGCTTGCCAGCAATACTTCAATCTCCGATCGCAGAACAGGACGCGCGAGGAGGTCTTGCGGATGCTGAAGGCGATCTACGGCGGCCAATCGTGAAACCCCTCTCCATGGCAAAGGCAAAGCCTCTCGCAGAGGCGCCCCGGCGGCCCGCATCGCCTGCGGGCAAGCTGCTGTGCTGGCTGTGGTACGACCGGTCGGTGAGATGGCAGCTTCTCCTCGCCTTCGCCGTCATCACGTTTTGCGCATCGGCGCTCGCCGCGACCGTCCTGGTGATCGACGCCCGAAATCGCGCGATCGCCGAAATGACCGGCACCATGCAGATCGCGGAACATTTCATTCAGGAGCTGGTCGACAAGGTCGCCGACAGGCCCGCTGCCGCGCGCCTGCCGCACAAGCTCGTCTCCGAGCTCGGGCATCTGCGCCACGTCGACATCACCGTGATCGATGAGAACGGCTCCAGCGAGGCCATCAATCCGAGCGACAAGCCGCCGGATCTGAGCCAGCTCGAGACTGCCGGCGACGACAGGCAGGCGCTGGAAGAGCTGCATGGGCGGCGCGCGGCGGATGTGTTCGTCAAGCTGATCGGCGTTGCGACGAAGACGCGGGAGGTTCCGGTGATCGTGGACCGCAAACGCGTCGCCACCGTCGTCATAACCGGCCGTCCGCAGGACGAGATCGCGGAAGCCTGGACCGGGCTGGCGACCATGACCATGATCTGGCTCTTCACCAATATCAGCATGATCGCGGCCCTGTACGTGATCTTCGGCCGTATCCTGAAGCCGCTCACGGATGTCGCCGATGGGATGCGGGACCTGGAGCTCGGCGACTCGCGGGTCCGCATCGATACGCCGCGCGTGCGCGAGCTTCGCGATATCGCCCACAGCTTCAACCATATGGCGGAATCCCTCGACACGGTGACGGCGGAAAACAAGGCGCTGCTGCACCAGCTTCTCAGCGTTCAGGAGCAGGAGCGCCGGCGGATCGCCGGAGACCTGCACGACGAGGTCGGCCCCTGCCTGTTCGGCATCATGAGCAACATGTCGTCGATCAAGCGCTCCGTCGACGCGCTGCCGAAGGCGCAGGCGCAGGCCATCGGCAGCCGGATCGGCAACATCAAGGACATCTGCGAGCGTCTGAAGCTCGTCAACCGCAACCTTCTGAACCGGCTCTACCCCATGGCGGCGGGACGCGTGACCATCGCGGAGCTGATCACCCGGCTGATCGCCGAGTTCGAAAGCCGCCATCCGGATGCGAATGTGACGATGCGCCATGCCGATCTGGCCGACAGCTACGGCGAGGAGCTCGATCTCCTCATCTACCGGACCGTCCAGGAAGGCGTCTCCAACGCCCTGCGCCATGCGCAAGCCGACAGGATCGTGGTCGAACTGGAACGAAAGGATGAACCGAACCCGCGTGACCGGTGCACGGGCCGCGCTATGCTGGAGATCACCGTGAGCGACGATGGCATTGGCATTGCTGCCGAAACACAGCCCGGTTTTGGGCTCAAGACCATGCGCGAGCGCGCCAAGGCGCGCGGCGGTACATTTGCCATCGCCCGCCGTGAGCCGTCAGGGACCCGTCTCAGCGTCAGGGTTCCGTTGGACGACGAAGAGAAAAAGACGCGCGACAACAACAAACGCGAATCGGACAGAGGAAACGCCCTATGACATCGGTTCTGGTCATAGACGATCATCCCGTCGTGCTCCAGGGATGCAGAATGTTCCTGGAGGACGCCGGGATCGAGGATGTGCTGCAATCGTCGACATTGGCCGAAGGGTTTCGGCTCTATCGAAAACACCGGCCCGATCTGATCTTTCTCGATCTGGCCATCTGCACGGGCGCCCTTGGCGGCTTGTCGTTCCTGGAACGGTTGCGCGTCCACGACCGGCACACGCCGGTGCTCGTGTTCAGCATGCACGCCGATCCCATGATCGTCAGTCGCGCGCTGAGCCTGGGCGCGAACGGCTATCTGTTGAAAGACACCTGGGACGAGGAGTTCCTCGCCGCCTTTCGCCGGGTTCGCGACGGCGGCATGTATATCAGCCACGAGCTGGCCTGCGAGCTCGCCGTCCTCGGCTTGCGCGGCAACGGTAATCCGCTGCAGGCGCTGACACTGCGAGAGTTCCAGGTGCTGGAGCTGATCGTCGAGGGAAAGCCCTACAACTTCGTCGCCGGCCAGATGAACGTCAGCTACAAGACGGTCTCCAACACGGTGGCAAGCATGAAGGCGAAGCTCGGCGCGCAGACGCTGCTGGAGCTGGTCTCCATCGCGAACCAGTATCTCCCCTCGGCGAGCTCCTTCGGCGAGCGCCTGCCGGCAAAACAAATGATGAGCGGCGAGAGCACCCCGACCGAGGCCTAGAGCATGTCTCCCGAAAGTGGATACCGGTTTCGGGACAAAAGACATGCTTCAACAAACAACTAGAGCAATGGTGCGAATCAGAATGATCGCGACATGCTCTAGGAATGTCGGTGCATCGGGCCCATCGGGCCAGCGCCTTCTAGCGCTGCCAGGGCGGACAGACGACCCGCGCGCCCGCGCCGCCGTGACGCCGGTAGTCCTCCGCGCCGTCGACATCGCTGATCTCCGCCGCCCGGCCGACCCGCCGGCCGGCGAGATTGGCTTGCGTATCGGCGAGCGCGTGCGCCGTCGACCAGCGCACGTTCCGGAAAATCTGCCTGACCCGCGGCATCCGCTTTAGGCCGACCAGCCAGTAGCCGCCGTCGCCAGCCGCGCCGAAGACGGCGTCGTTGGTGCCGAGCAGGCGAAAGGCGCGGGCCAGGTGCCCCGGCCGGATCGCCGGAATGTCCGTGCCGATGATCAGCGCCGGCCCCGGCGGCAGGACGTCCATGACATGCTGCATGCGGTCGCCGAGATCGCCCCGGCCCTGGGCGATGCGCGGGATCTCCGCCGGCCAGGCCGGCGAGGCCAGCGCCGTGTCCGGTGCCACCGCCAGCACCGTGCGCCAGCGCCGGTCGCGGGCGAGCCTCCGGATCATGTTGCGGGCCGTGGTGCGATAGAAGCGCGTGGCGGGCACGGAGCCGATCTCGCGCGCCAGCCGCGTCTTCACACGGCCGAGGCGCGGCTCCTTCACCATCAGCACGAGCCAGCGCCCGTAACCCTCTCTAGCCATAGAGCCGGACGATGGTCCTCGGCGGGATGCGCAGATAGTAGAGCGAGACGCAGGCAAAGTTGCGCAGGACGCGCGCGAGATAGCCGTCGCGCTTGTAGCGTACGGCGCTGGTCACCGCCCGCGCGCGCATCATCACCAGCCGCCGCCGGCCGAGGCGGCGCACCATGTCCACGTCCTCCATCAGCGGGATCGGCCGGAAGCCGCCGAGCGCTTCGTAGAGCCGGCGCGGAATGAGCAGGCCCTGGTCGCCGTAAGGAAAGCGGAAGACCGTGCAGCGCGCGCCGACCATGGCCTCCAGCAGCCGCGGCTTGAGGCCGAAATCGTCGAGGGCGAAGCGGAAGGCCGCCGCCGCCGGCGGCCGCTCGCCTGCGTCGACCCGCTCCATGAAGGCCGCCGCCTCGCGCTCCCAGCCGGTCTCGAGCACGGTGTCCGCATGCAGGAACAGAAGCCAGTCCGACCGGGCCGCCGCCGCGCCGGCCGCCATCTGCGTGCCCCGGCCGCGGGCGGCGCGGATGAAATGGGCGCCGGCGATGTCGGCGATGCTGGCGGTGGCGTCGCGCGAGCCGCCGTCGGCGATGATCACCTCGCGCACCACCCCCTGCACCGTGGCCGGCACAAGGGCGCTGAGCGTCGAGGTCAAGCCCGCCTCGGCGTCGAGCGTTGGGATCACCACCGAAATCATGCGGCGAACTATAGCGGCTCGGCCCCCCGCCACAAGCGCCCCCGCCTTCAAACATGGTTAATGTTCTTGATTTGTTCGTTCACTTTGTGTATGTTCGATTCATGGTTTTGCATGGCACCCATAGCTCCGGCGCGGCGGCGGCCCTGCCCCCCGAAGCCGGCGGCGTCCGGTCCGGGCGACGACGCGGGCGCGGCGCCCAGTCGAACCGGTCCGGCCGCTTCGAGCCCACGACGCGTTTCGAAGCGGACGACGGCTGGGAGAGCCTGGCCGAGCTGGAGCGCTTCCGCACCCAGGTGCAGACGGAGGAGCCCCGCCGGATCATCACCGCCAACCGGTCGCCCGACATCAATTTCGACCTCTCGATCAACCCCTACCGGGGCTGCGAGCACGGCTGCGTCTACTGCTACGCCCGCCCGACCCACTGCTTCCACGGTCTCTCCGCCGGGCTCGACTTCGAGACCAAGCTGTTCGTCAAGCCGGGCGCCGCCGAGCTGCTGAGGCGCGAGCTCGCCGATCCGGGCTATCGCCCCGAGACCATCGCCCTCGGCACCAACACGGACCCCTATCAGCCCATCGAGCGCGAGCACCGGATCACGCGCGGCCTGCTGGAGGTGTTCGACCGGACCAGCCACCCCGTTGGTATCGTTACGAAATCCGCCCTCATCCTGCGCGACCTGGACCTGCTCACCTCCCTGGCGGGCCGCGGTCTGGCGAAGGTCGCCATCTCGGTGACCACGCTGGACCGCAGGCTCGCGCGGGCCATGGAGCCGCGCGCCAGCACGCCGGAGAAGCGCCTCGAGGCACTTGAGACGCTGAGCGCCGCCGGCGTGCCCACCGCCGTCCTGGTGGCGCCCATCATTCCGGCGCTGAACGACCCGGAGATCGAGAAGATCCTGGAGCGGGCCGCCGCGGCCGGCGTGCGCGAGGCCGGCTACGTCATGCTGCGGCTGCCGCTCGAGGTCCGCGACCTCTTCCGCGAGTGGCTGGAGGCGACCTATCCCGACCGCGCCAAGCGCGTCTTCTACCTGGTCCGCTCCACCCGCGGCGGCAAGGACTACGATTCGCGCTGGGGCAAGCGCATGCGAGGCTCCGGCCCCTATGCCTGGCAGATCGGCAGACGCTTCGAAATAGCCGCCAAGCGCCTGAAGCTGAACGAGGAAACCTTTTCTCTCCGCACCGACCTGTTCGAGCCCCCGATCCTGCCCGGCCAGCAGATGCGCCTGTTCTGAGCCGGGCCCGCCTGATCGGGCGTTGCCTCCGTCCCCACGCCGCGGCACTGTCGCGCCATGGGCAGGCAATCCGAATCGGGCGATGGACCGACCTTCCAGGCGGAGGCGGCGCTGATCCGACGCCACGGGGGCCCGGTGGCCGGCATCGACGAGGCCGGCCGGGGGCCGTGGGCGGGGCCGGTGGTGGCGGCGGCGGTGATGCTGGATCCGGACCAGGCGCCCGCCGGGCTCGACGATTCCAAGCGCCTCACGGCACGTGCCCGCGACGATCTCTACGACGCCATCCTGGCCGTGGGCGACGTGAGCGTCGGCATCGCCCCGGTCGAGCGCATCGACCGGGACAACATCCTGCAGGCGACACTCTGGGCCATGCGCACGGCCTGCGACGCGCTCGCGCCGCCGCCGGCGGCGGCGCTCGTCGACGGCAACCGCTGCCCGGACCTCCCCTGCCCCGCAGAGGCGCTGGTGCGCGGCGACGCCAGATCGCTCTCCATCGCCGCCGCCTCGATCGTCGCCAAGGTGACGCGCGACCGGATCATGGCGGACCTGGCCCGCGCCCATCCGGGCTATGGCTGGGAGCGCAACAAGGGCTACGGCACCAAGGACCACGCCGCCGCGCTCCTGCGGCTCGGCGTGACGGCGCATCACCGCCGCTCCTTCCGCCCCGTCCAGGACGCGTTGAGCGTGTCCGGCGGCAGGTGATGCGCGCCGGTTAATCCAACCTTTAACTAATACGTCCAGCATCGGTCCCAAGGTCGGCCTGGCCGGGCATGGCCAGAGTAGTGCGTATTGGGGTGTTGTAATGGCTCATGGGAACCGTCCGGGGACGGCGCCGGACGCCGGCAAGGTTATTGTCGGCGATTGCGTCGAGGTGATGAACGGGCTCGACGCGGGGAGCGTCGACCTGGTGTTCGCGGACCCGCCCTACAACCTTCAGCTCGACGGAGACCTGCTGCGCCCCAACAACACGCGCGTCGACGGCGTGCATCAGGATTGGGACAAGTTCTCCAGCTTCGCCGACTACGACGCCTTCACCCGCGACTGGCTTTCGGCCTGCCGCCATGTGCTCAAGCCCAACGGCGCGCTCTGGGTGATCGGCAGCTATCACAACATCTTCCGCGTCGGCGCCATCCTTCAGGACCTCGGCTACTGGATCCTCAACGATGTGATCTGGCGCAAGACCAACCCGATGCCGAACTTCCGCGGCCGCCGCCTGACCAACGCCCACGAGACGCTGATCTGGGCCGTCCGCGACGCCAGCGCCCGCCACACCTTCAACTACGAATCCCTGAAGGCGCTGAACGACGACGTCCAGATGCGCTCGGACTGGCTGTTCCCGATCTGCGCCGGGCGCGAGCGTCTCAAGGACGGCGACGGCCGCAAGGCCCATCCGACCCAGAAGCCCGAGGCGCTCCTGCACCGCATCCTGCTGGCGGCGAGCCGTCCGGGCGACGTCGTCCTCGACCCCTTCTTCGGCACCGGCACCACGGGCGCGGTCGCCAAGCGGCTCGGCCGCGCCTGGGTCGGCATCGAGCGCGAGCCCGGCTATGCCGAGGTGGCGCGCCGGCGCATCGCCGAGGTCGAGCCCCTCGACGCGGAGAGCCTGCAGGTCGCCGAGAGTCGGCGCGCGGCGCCCCGTGTGCCCTTCGGCACCATCGTCGAGCTCGGCATCCTGGCCCCCGGCAGCACCATCGTGGATTCCCGGGAGAAGCACCGCGCCCGCGTGCGCGCCGACGGCACCATCGCCTGCGGCAACGCCAAGGGCTCGATCCACAAGATCGGCGCCCAGGTCCAGGGCCGCGAAGCCTGCAACGGCTGGATGTTCTGGCACTTCGAGACCGACGGCGAGCTCAAGCCCATCGACGTGCTGCGCCAGCAGGCCCGCGTCCAGCTCGGCCTCGGCGCGAACTGAGCGCCTCGCACGCGTGAGGTCTCCACTTCCCTGTCATGCCCGGCAATGACGACTGAACGGACCGTCGGGCAGACCGGTTCGTCATCCCCCCATGGCGTCGAGCCCATGCGCGATCACCTTGCGCATGACGCTGGGCAGCGCTTCGGCGTGGAGGTCCCGGCGTGGCACCCAGAGCCCGCCCTCGGACGGCTCTGCTGCTTCGCCCGCCACATGGGCGCCCTGGACGACCAGCTCCAGATGGAAGTGGGTGAAGGTGTGCGTGACGAGGCCCGGCAGGCGTGACCAGGCGGCGTCGAGCGGCGCGCTCTTCAACGCCTGGCCCTCGTCCAGTTGGCCCTCGCGCCAGTCGCTCGACGGCACCTCCATCATGCCGCCGAGCAGACCGCGCTCCGGGCGGCGGCGGAGCAGGACCGCTCCGCCGCGGCTGAGGGCGAAGAAGGCCATGGCGCGCCGCGTCGGCCGCTCGGCCTTGGCGAGCTTATAGGGCAAGGCCGCCTCCAGCCCCTGGGCGCGCGCCGCGCAGGCATCCGACAGCGGGCAAAGCAAACAGGACGGGCTGCGCGGCGTACAGATCGTGGCGCCCAGATCCATCATGGCCTGCGCGTAGTCCCCGGGGCGCGTATCCGGCGTCAGCGTGGCCGCCAGGCGGCGCAGCTCGGGCTTGGCCGGCGGCAGCGGCGTCTCGACGGCGAAGAGACGCGCGACGACGCGCTCCACATTGCCGTCGACCACGGTGGCGGGCTCCCCGAACGCGATGGCCGCGATGGCCGCCGCCGTGTAGGGCCCGATCCCCGGCAGCTCTTGCAGCGCCGCCGCGGTCTCCGGGAAGCGCCCGCCATGGCTCTCCACCACGGCCCGCGCACAGCGGTGCAGATTGCGCGCCCGCGAATAGTAGCCAAGGCCGGCCCAGGCCCTGAGCACATCGTCGAGCGAGGCGGCCGCCAGCGTCTCGACCGTCGGCCACGCGCGCAGGAACTTGACGTAATAGGGAGTCACGGCCTTGACCGTGGTCTGCTGCAGCATGATCTCGCTGAGCCAGACGGCGTAGGCGTCCGACGGTTCCCCCGGCGCGGACCGCCAGGGCAGGTCGCGCCGCGACCGGTCGTACCAGGCCAGAAGACGCGCGGCGATGTCCTCGTTCTCTTGCAATGCTCCGTCCAACGGTCTTCCACAGGCCTCCATGCTGCGCATCCAACTGTGCTAGTGTCCCGGACGAGGCAACATACGGCGCGGCGTGTCAATCGGATGTCGAGCAACTCATCGAACCGGCGGGGTCCCGCCGCCAAGGCGATCGGCGCCTTCGTTCCCGCGGTGGCGCGCGCGGCCTTCGAGGCCAACGGGTTTCCCTCCGCCGCCGTCCTTTCAGACTGGCCCACCATCGTCGGCCGCGAGCTTGCCGCGTTCACCGCGCCCGAGCGCCTGATCTGGCCGCGCCGCCCCGCGGTGCCCGATGAGGATGGCCGAACGAGCCGGCGGAGCCGGCGCACGTCGCGGTCCGGCGCCACCCTGGTTCTGCGCGTCGACGGCCCCCGCGCGCTGGAGATCCAGCATATGACGCCGCAGCTCATCGAGCGCATCAACGCTTATTTCGGCTACGGCGCTGTCGCCGCGCTGCGCCTTGTGCAGGCGCCGGTCCGGCGCGCCGCCCCCCCGCAACCGGACGCACTGCCGCCCGAACCGGCGGTCGACGAACGCGGCCTCGACGAGGTCGACGACGCGCGCCTGCGCGCGGCGCTCTCGCGGCTGCGACTGCGCGTCAGGTAGCGCCGCCGGCGAATTGCGAACGACCGCAAGCTCCAATCGTTGTAACCCCATGTGGAAGAGGCCGGCCCGGTGCTCGCGCCTCATGGGACCTCGGTGCGCCAAGCGCAAGAAACCTAACGCTCTTGTGAGTCCGAGACCTTGTCTTTTGAAGCCGGCGTCGTGCTCTTGCCTTATTATTCCGCACCAACCACGTTAGAGTGATCGTTCGTCGGACCACATGTTCTGTGGAAGGAATTGGAGGACCAGACTGTGAGCCAAGCTGACACGCCCGAGGCACCGAAGCCGCGCGGCACCTCGCGCCGCACGGTCGTCGCGGCCGGGCTGGGCGCCGTTGCGGTGGCCACCGGCGTCGGCGCCTACCTGGCGCTGAGCCCGTCCCGAGGCCCCGAGCCGGCCTATGCCGATTCGTCGTTGTCCGAGCTGCTGGAGAAAGGCCCCCTGCCCGAGAACACCCTGGGGTCGGAGACCGCCCCGGTGACCATCATCGAATACTCGTCGATGACCTGCCCGCATTGCGCCAACTTCCACAAGGAGGTGCTGCCGGGCCTGAAAGAGAAATACATCGACACCGGCAAGGTCCGCTACATCATCCGCGAGTTCCCGCTGGACAACCTGGCCGCGGCCGCCTTCATGCTGGCGCGCTGCTCCGGTCCGGAGAAGTACTTCCCCGTGATCGAGGCCTTTTACGCCAAGCAGCAGGTCTGGGCCTTCGGCAAGGAGGGTACGCCGGTCGACCGCCTGTTCGACATGGCCAAGCAGACCGGCTTCACGCGGGCGAACTTCGACAAGTGCCTCTCGGACCAGAAGCTTCTCGACGGCATCGTCGCCATTCGCGAGCGCGGCAGCAAATCCTTCGGCGTGAACTCGACGCCGACCTTCTTCGTGAACGGCAAGCTCCTCAAGGGCGGCCGCAACCTGAAGGCCTTCGAGGACCTGATGGAGCCCTATCTGAAGGGCTGAGCGCCGGTGGCGGGGAGGGCTGTGCGGTGCTGAGCCGGCGGACGGTCGTCGTAGGCGGGCTGCTCGCGTCGAGCGGTACGATGCTGGCCGGCTGCGGCGGCGCCAGCCGGAAGGTGGCGGAAGGCGCGCTGGTCGACGACGAAGGCACGCCGGTCGCGGCTGAGCTGTTGAAGGAAGGGCCTCTCGGGGACAAGGCGCTGGGCAATCCGAACGCGCCGGTCACCATGATCGAGTACGCCTCCCTCACCTGCCCGTTCTGCCGCAAGTTCCACACCACCACCTATCCGCGGCTGAAGACGGAATACATCGACACCGGAAAGGTGCGCTACATCGTGCGGGAGTTTCCCATCGGGCGCTCCGCGGCGGCGGCGGCCGTCGTCACGCGCTGCGCACCGGAGAGCCAGTATTTTACGCTGTTCGACAAATTCCTCGTCGATCAGCGCCACTGGACCGGGCAGACGGTCCGGCCCGACGCCATCTATAAGGTGGCCGCCCAGACCGGCATGTCGCGTCAAACGTTTGACACATGCATGGCGAATCAAACAATTATCGACGGTCTGGTTTGGGTAAAGCAGCGGGGGCGGAAATTCGGCGTTTCGGGGACGCCTACATTTTTTATTAACCAAAAAAAAATACGCGGCGCACTAACCTTCGATCAGATCAAGGCCATGGTCGATCCGCATATAACGTGACGTCGGCCGGCAGGTTGCGCCGGCATGTTCCAAGCTAACGCCGAACCGTCCGTTCGAGGGGCCATACAGTGAAGATCGCACGCCTGAGACTCTTGGGCTTCAAGTCGTTCGTCGAGCCGACCGAGCTGGTGATCGAGAACGGTCTGACCGGCGTGGTCGGGCCCAATGGCTGCGGCAAATCCAACCTGCTCGAAGCGCTGCGCTGGGTGATGGGAGAGACCTCCTACAAGAGCATGCGCGCCTCGGGCATGGACGACGTCATCTTTTCCGGCACCGAGCACCGGCCCGCCCGCAACATGGCGGAAGTCTCGATGTTCCTCGACAACTCCGAGCGCCTGGCGCCGGCCGAGTTCAACGACGGCGACGTGGTCGAGGTGACGCGCCGCATCGAGCGCGAGGCCGGCTCCGCCTACAAGGTCAACAGCAAGGACGTGCGCGCCCGCGACGTGCGCCTGCTGTTCGAGGACGCCGCCACCGGCGCCCGCTCGCCGGCGCTGGTGCGCCAGGGACGGATCGGCGAGATCGTCAACGCCAAGCCGCAGGAGCGCCGCCGCATTCTCGAGGACGCGGCCGGCATCGCCGGGCTGCACAGCCGCCGTCACGAGGCCGAGCTGAGGCTGAAAGGGGCCGAGAGCAATCTGGAGCGGCTGCAGGACGTCATGAGCCAGCTCGGCTCGCAGCTCCAGAGCCTGAAACGGCAGGCCCGGCAGGCGCGCCGCTACAAGGACATGTCCTCCAAGATCAAGGAGGCCGAGGCGGCGCAGCACCACCTGCTGTGGACCGGTGCCTGCCAGGCCGTGACCGAGGAGGAAGCGCAGCTGCGCGAGACGACCGGCGAGGTCGGCCGGCTGACACAGGCGGAGTCCGCGGCGCTGCGCGCGCAGTCCGAGGCGTCCGACACGCTGCAGCCGCTGCGCGACGAGGAGGCGACGCGGGCCGCCGTGCTGCATCGCCTGACCGTGGAGCGCGAGACGCTGGACCAGGAAGAGGCCCGCGCCAAGGCACGCCAGCAAGAGCTCGAAAGCCGTCTGGAGCAGCTCGAGACCGACATCGCCCGCGAGCAGGACATCGTGGCCGAGGCCCGGGAGATCCTGGCCGGCCTCGACGCGGAAGAGACCGAGCTTCAGGACACCCTGGCCGACAGCGCCACCGCCGAGCCGGCCGCGCGCGAAGAGGCCGAGCGCAGCGCGGACGCGCTGCACGAGGCGGAGGAGGCACTGTCCGCCATTACCGACAGGCTGGCCGAGATGCGTGCCCGGCGACGCCAGCTCGAGACGAACGTGTCGGAGGCCGGCGCACGGATCGAGAAGCTGACGGAACAGAGCGGCAGCATCGACGCGGAGCTGACGGCCCTGGGCGAGGAGCTGTCCGAGACCGCCGATTTCACGCGCCTCGGCGACGAGGTCGACCGGCTCGTCGCCGAGACGGCGGAGATCGAGGCGGAGGTGGACACTGCCGAGGCGACCCATGCGGAGGCGCGCGACGCCGAGAGCGCCGCCCGTGACGCGGCCGATACGGCCAAGCTCAGGGCGCAGGAGCTGGAGACCGAGATGCAGACGCTCGTCAAGCTCCTGAAGCCCTCCGAGGCCGAGCAATGGGAGCCCGTTCTCGACGACACCCGCGTGGCCCCGGGCTACGAGCGCGCGCTGGGCGCCGCGCTCGGCGAGGATCTGGAGGCATCGGCCGAGGCCGAGGCGCCGGTGCGCTGGGGCGGCGCGGCCGAGCCCGGCGACGACCCGGCCCTGCCCGACAATGTCATGCCGCTGAGCGACGTGGTGACGGCACCGGCGGCGCTCGCGCGCCGGCTGAGGCAGATCGGCGTGGTCGAGCGCGACGACGGCCCGCAGCTTCAGGCCGCGCTGAAGACCGGCCAGCGGCTGGTCTCCCTCGACGGCGATCTGTGGCGCTGGGACGGCTACACCGCCGTGGCCGACGCGCCGACGGCGGCCGCCAAGCGGCTCGCCGAGCGCAACCGTCTGGACGATCTGGAGGCCGCCGCCGAGCAAGCCCGCGCACAAGCCGCCGAGGCCGACGCGGCGCGCGTTGCGACCAGCGCCGCTGCGGTCACGGCGGAGGACGACGAGAAACAGTGCCGGCAGCGCTGGCGCGCGGCCCAGTCCGAGCTTGGGCGGGCGCGGGACGCCCTGGCCGAGGCCGAGCGCGCGGCGCAGGCCTCCAACAAGCGTCTGGGCGCCCTGACCGAAGCCCGTTCCCGCACGGCCGAGGCCCTGGCGGAGGCCCGGGAGAAGCACGACGAGGCCGAGACGGCC
>JAKSBI010000458.1 GCA_022361215.1 Hyphomicrobiales bacterium
CTGACCGCCAGCTTCAGGCTGTCGGGCCGTCCGGAGCCGACCACGAGCTGCGCTGCCGTGGTCAGTCGCCCGCTGGCGCCGCGGCGCCCCTCGCGCAACAGCAGGATGATCTGAAGCTCCGACAGGCAGATACGACGGCGGCAGACGGGGCAGTCGGGAACCATGAAATCGAAAGCGTGCGCCCGAGCCGCCGCAATGAGCCTCAGGATGCGCTCGAGCCGCGGAACGATGCGCGCGCTTTCCGGTCCGGTCCATTCCTGCCGCGCCCGGTCGATCGCCTTGCGCAGACCGTCATAGCCGGGAGCGGCGAGCCCGCAACAGAGATAGCGGATGACATCGAGAAGCGCGCGCTCCTGGGAGTTGAAGCCGCAATCGTCGACGAGTGGAAGATGTGCGTTTCGCGGCGCGTGCTCGCAGCACCCGCCAAGCTCTATGATGCCCATGTCTGCCTTGGTCTTCAGTTCAGATCCCTTCAGGTCCGCGTGGCCTCCTGCTCCCCGACACGGCATCAGCTAGCATCCGGCGGGCATCTCATAAAACGCATTGTCGGCAACTCGATAGATGCAAGCAGCTCAAGGCGGGAGGGCGCGCCGGCAAGCTCCATGCCGCCGGGCGCATCGCATCGCGCTCAACGATCGAGCTGCACACTATTCAATTCATGCCGGCAGACGGGACACGTAGAACCGGCCTCGTCATGTCCGGCAGGCGGGACGGGCGAGGCCCGCAAAGACGAGGCGAAGCGAACGCGTGACGAGCTCATGGACGACGTGATCGTGGCGGCCACTATCGCGGCGATGACCGCGACGCTGAGCGGATCCTGCTGGCTCAGCCTGGCGTCGGGCCGCGGGGCCGGGCGCGCGCGGCCGGACGGCCGCAAGGCGCGGCTGGCCCGCTCTCTCCTGGCGGGCTGCGGCTACGGATTTCTGGTCTACGCGTTGCTCTCCTGGTGGGCCGTCATGGGATGGGAGACGGGCATTCCGTTCTTCCTGGCGATGGTCATGGTGGCCAGTGTCCTGGCCGTTTTCCTGAAAGGCAGCCGTCCGGAGCTCCTCCGTCCCATCGGTGCGCTGGCGGCGATATCGGCTCTGGCGGCGGGGCTGATCATCGCGCGGCAGATCTGGGGCTGAGCCCATGGCCGCGCGCCTCGGCGCCGCGACGTTATGCCGGCGGAGTAGAACGATATGCCGCTCCCAACCGACTTGCGAAGACGCGTGTTCCGGACTAGCTTAAATACGACTTGCAAGGTCATCTTTCATGGCCGCCGGCCGAACCTTCGGTTCAGGTGCCGGGCCGATGGTGTGCCGACCGAGCTTCCGGGACTTAAGCACGAAACCAGGTTAAGGTTTTGCGTCTTCGGACGTCATTCTAGATGGAGGCGTCTCCTCGGCGGTTGCAGCCGAGAGGCGCGCAGGCTGGGAGC
>JAKSBI010000884.1 GCA_022361215.1 Hyphomicrobiales bacterium
CACAGTGCTGTCCGGGATTCGAGCGCAGCCCGTATCTAACCGTCTTCATTGCCGGGCTTGACCCGGCAATCATGCCGTTTCCTCTCGAATTGGCCGAAAGGCCAGTGGAATGGATGCCCGGATCACGTCCGGGCATGACGACAATCGAGGGCCAGCAGACCACCCGAAATGCTGTCTGGTCGCAGCATTGCAGGCAAGAAACCAAGGCCGCGCCTGCCATGCAGATCGACACGCCCCGAAAATCCCGAACACCACTGTGCGAAAGCAGGAATGACGAAGGGCTTTTTGGGGCCGGCTCCCATCGAACAGGACGGGCTAAGGCCCGGATCGCTCTACCTGGTGCGCGGCTCGATGGGCAACGGCCGGTTGAGCGTCGGCGGCTGCCGATCGATGTAGTCGAGCCGCAGGCCCGAGATGCCGGCCGCCACGTTGACGCCGCGCAGGCCCTCCACGCTCAGGGGGTTGAGCATGATCTTGTTGGCTGCCACGAGGGCGTTGGCCCCGACGCCACGGACCGCGGCGACCTGGGCCGAGATGCCCGCATAGGTGCCTTCCAACCGGCCGGGCTGGCGGTTGACGCCCGGAGAGAGCACGGACCAGACGATCACGCCGGCGCGCAGGAAGCCGATGTCGACGCCGAACTTGTTGATCCGGCCCTTGTAGAACTCCGCCGAGCCCTGGGTCGGCGAGTAGACGCATTCGAGCCTGCGCGTGGAGCCGACGATGAAGCTGACGCCGCCGGAGACGTCGCAGCGCAGAACGCCTTCGGGCGGCGTCTGTGCCTGCGACGAACCGGAAAGGGCGATCAACGCGCAGGCGATCGCGACGCTTGCAATTCGGTGCGGCGAGTAGGTCATCGACCTGGCACCTCCTTCCGCCAACAGCGTTCGTGAGCTAGCGGACGTAGTCCAGTTTCAGGCCGGCGATGCCAACCGCGAGGTTGACGCCCGTCACGCCCGTGAAGCTCGTCGGGATCAGCATGAAGTTCCCGGCGCCGCCGATCAGGTTCTGATAGCCGGCCCCCTTGATCACCGCCACCTGGCCGCCATAGCCGCCATAGCGACCAGCCAACCGGCCCCGGCCCTGCTTGCCGCTGCCGGGCGCCCTCACACTCCAGATCATCTTGCCTTTCTTCAGGCCGCCGATATCGACGCCGTAGCGGCTGATCCGTCCGACGTAACGCTCCGGCCGGCCGCGCCTCGGCGTGTAGACGCAGTCGAGCTTACGCCGGGAGCCGACGATGAAGCTGCCGCCTCCGGCAATGTTGCAACGCAGCGTGCCCGCGTTGGACGTATGCTGCTGCTGGGCCTTGGCCGTCTCCTGTGCACCCAGAATGAGCGGTGCCAGTGCAATGGCGGCAACGCTCAGCGGCCGCGCGATCTTGTGAATGAAAGCGGTCATCTTCCCACACCCCCAATGCTCGGGCCCATCTGCGGCGGTTCGCCGCAGGATCGGGACGAATCGCATTCTGCACCAGGGGCTTCACAGCAAGCAATCGAAGTCTGTGAGCGCGCCAGCCGCGGGTCAGGCATCGGCGGCCAGCGTCGCGAGGGTCTCGCGCAGCGGCTCGGCCGGCCGTTGCTCACCCACCACGAGGCCGCGCCAGTTGCGCAGGCTGCGCGCCGCCAGCCGGGCGATGTCGATGGCATCCAGCGCGAGCACCGCCCCCACAACGGCGGAGACGACGCAGCCCGCCGCCCGTCGGCCGCCATCGTCGATCTTGAGGGCAGCGCCCAGACCATGCTCGGGAAAGGCAGCGCAATAGACACCTTCGGCGCCGACCTTGACGAAGGCCCGGCCGCCATAGCGGGTCATGACCTTGGTGCACAGGCGCCCCTGCCCCGCCACCATGTAGGGCTGGGCGAAGCAGGCGTCGCGCAGCCGGGCGCAGGCGGCGGCGCGCTCCCGCGCCAGGCCCTCGCCGGTGGCGAAGCGTGCAAAGCCCTGGGCCAGAGCGCCGAGCGGCAGGGCCCAGTTCGGCACCGAGCAGCCGTCGACGGCACAGCGGTCGTCGCGAAGCTCGGCCCCGGTGACCGCCGCGATGGTCTCGCGGATACGCTGCTGGACGGGGTGCTCCGGCCTCTCGTAGCCCGCCAGGTCCACGCCCAGATGCGCGGCGAGCGCCAGCATGCCCGCGTGCTTGCCCGAGCAGTTGTTGTAGAGGGCGCCGGGCTCGCGCCCGGCCCGCGTCAGAGCCTCGGCCGCGGCCTCGTCGCGCGGCCAGTGCGCACCGCAGGCCAACGCCGCCTCGTCCAGACCGGCCTTGGCCAGCATGCCGCGGGCCGTCTCCACATGCACCTCGGCGCCGCTGTGCGAGGCGCAGGCCAGCGCCAGCTCGCGGTCGTCGAAGCCCATGGCTTCGGCCGCGCCGCTCTCGACCAGCGCCAGCGCCTGCAACGCCTTGATCGCGGAGCGCGGATAGATCGGCTGCTCGATGTCGCCGAGCGCAGCCACCACGCGCCCGTCGGCCCGCGCTACGGCAAGCGCGCCGCGATGCCGGCTCTCCACCAGCGGACCGCGCGTCAGCTCCACCAAAACGGGGTTGGTCATGTTTCGAGAGTTCGCTTAGCTGTCATAGGAATACGTATCGCTGGATAACAAGGTCCGAGCCTCCACGACAACCGGCGGATAGGCGCACGATCTTCTTTTGCGTCATGAACGCCCGCTATACTCAACAGCCGTTAGGTTTCGAGGCGAGGTGATGCGCATGGACTTGTCGGCCACGACCCGGTGGTGCCTCAGGCATCTGTCGGTGCCGCTGTTGCTGTGGGCCTCGTGCGCGGCCGCGCGGGCCGAGGCGCCGATGCTGTCGCTGCCCATCGACTGCAAGCTCGGCGAGGTCTGTTTCATCCAGAGCTATGTGGATGTGGACCCCTCCGCGGGCGTCCAGGACTATCGCTGCGGCGCGGCCAGCTATGACAGCCACAAGGGCACCGATTTCAGGCTGCTGTCCGCAGGCGCGACCCAGGCAGGCGTGAAGGTTCTGGCGGCGGCCGACGGCGTCGTGACGGCCGGCCGCGACGGCATGGCGGACCGTCTGATCGGCAAGGACGCGCCGGCCCCGAAAGGGCGGGAGTGCGGGAACGGCCTGGTGCTCGATCACGGCGGCGGCTGGGAGACCCAGTATTGCCACTTGCTCCGGGGCAGCATCCGGGTGCGCAAGGGCCAGACAGTCAAGCGCGGCGAGCCGCTCGGGCGCGTCGGCTTTTCCGGCCAAGCCGAGTTCGCCCACCTGCACCTGACCGTGCGCCGCGACGGCAAAGTCATCGATCCCTTCACGGGGCGGGAACCGGGCAGCGGCAACTGTGGCGAAGCTGTGGACCAGGGCCTCTGGCAGCCCGCGCTGAAACCGCTGCTTGCCTATCGCCGCGGCCGGATCATCGATCTCGGCTTCTCCGACCGCAGCGTCAGCCCCAGGGCGCTGGAGGTAGGCGGCGTCGCGACGCGCGCACCCTCCGCGACCGGCGCGGCCCTGGTGTTCTACGCCCGCATGATCAATCTCGAGACCGGAGACCGCATCCGCATGCGCCTGACCGGACCGTCCGGCGTCGTCGCCGAGACCGAGCTCAAGCCGCTGGCCAGGACAAAGGCCCACTACGTGGCCTTTGCCGGGCGCAAACGGCGCGGCCCGCGCTGGGGCGCGGGCCGCTACGAAGGTACCGTTCAGGTGCTCCGCGCCGGCAAGGTCGTTCTCGGCGGGCGCGCCCGGCTGGTGCTGCGCTGATCCTCAGAAGTTCCCGAGAAGGAACCGGCGGTTGACGGCCTGCAACGGCCGCGCGTTCATCGGGAAGAGCTTCGCGAAGGTGTCGATCTGCGCCTGCTGCACCGCGATCGGCGTCGCGAACACGGTCCACGACACGACCTCCGAGCAGGGCGGCGTGGTCAGCGAGCCGGCATAGCGGAAGATGGCGCGGTCCGCCGGCAAGAGGTGCGCGGGCACGATCTTGCCTTTGCCCTTGGCCTCGCCCTTGGTCTTGGGCGCCACCTTCCAGACGGCCTCGATGGTGTCGACCACGGGGCCGTCCGTGGCGCCGCCGTCCATGAAGACGCCGAGCACGGCCAGCGCCCCGTCGTCCGCCACATGCACGAAATGCGCCTCCATCGGATGGCGCTTGCCGGCGACGGCATGCTCGCTCGGATGATGGAAGTGGAACTGCGCCAGCTTGTAGGCCTTGCCGCCCACAACCACCCGGCTGCCCGGATCGGTGTTGGCCTGGATGGTGTGCCCGTTATTGACAACGTTGACCGAGGTGGCGCCCCACTCGATGGAGAGATCGCTCAGCACCGCAGGCACCTGGCTGTCGAGGTCGATGGGCGACTGCTCGCGCCCGGCGCTGCAGGCGGCGTAGTCCTTCGACAGGCTGCCCCACTGCTCCGGACCCTCCTTGCCCTCGTAGCCCCAATGCGCGCCCTTGCCGGCGGCGCGCGCAATCATGGTGTTGCAAACACTGCAAGCGGTCAGCGCGCCGAGACCGGCCGCGCCCCGCAGGAACGCTCGTCTTTTCATGAGACCTTTCCTAATCGATCAGCTTCGACCACTTAGGTATTGGGAAAGATATTGCCTTTTTTCAATGGAGTACAGGCATGACATTTAATTGATTTGAAGCCGCCGCCGCGCTTCCGCGTGAGACGTTCGCGTCGTATCCTTTGGGCTTCAAGAGCAAGACCCCGCTCCCGTGGACGATCTGCAGGGCAATAGAGGGGCAAGCCTTAGAGGAGGACGCGCAATGACCGACGGCAATGGCAATGAGTGTTGCGGACCGGGCTACGCCTCGCCCCAGGAGGCGATGCAGGCGCCGCGCGAATCGCTGCTCTACACGGTGGCACTCTATACGGGCACCGGCATCGAGGCGCCGGACTATATCGCCACCATCGACGTGGATCCATCGAGCCCGACCTATTCCCAAGTGATCCACCGCACGGAGATGCCGAATATCGGCGACGAGCTGCACCACATCGGCTGGAACGCCTGCTCCTCGTGCCACCACGATGCCAGCAAGGAGCGCCGCTACCTGATCGTGCCGGGGGTGCGCTCCAGCCGCATCCACATCCTCGACTGCGTCAGCGATCCGCGCGCGCCGAGGATCGCGAAGGTGATCGAGGGGGACGAGATCAAGGAGAAGACCGACCTCTCGGCGCCGCACACGGTGCACTGCCTCGGGCCGGACATCATCCTGTCCATGCTCGGCGACGCCAAGGGCGACGCGCCCGGCGGCTTTCTGCATGTCAACGAGGACTTCGAGATCGTCGGCCGCTGGGAGAACGACATCTCGGGCATGAACTACAACTACGACTTCTGGTACCAGCCCCGGCACAACGTCATGGTGTCGAGCGAATGGGGCGCGCCGAACACCTTCATGCCCGGCTTCGACCTGGAGGACGTGAAGGCCGGCAAGTACGGCCACTCGATCCATTTCTGGGACTTCGAGAACAAGTCGATCGCCAGGAGCATCGATCTCGGCGAGGACGGTATGATCCCGCTCGAGGTGCGCTTCCACCACGACCCGGACTCAAGTCACGGCTTCGTCGCGGCGACGCTCTCGTCCAACGTCTATCACTGGCACAGGAACGGCGGCGGCTGGGACGTGGAGAAGGTGATCGACATTCCCCCGGTCGACGTCGAGGGCTGGCCGATCCCGGTGCCCTCG
>JAKSBI010000389.1 GCA_022361215.1 Hyphomicrobiales bacterium
CCCACATCCGGGTGCGCCCCGGCCTGCCAGGCGAGGTGCTCGCCCGCGCCGAAGCCGATCTCCAGCCAGACCTCGCGGACGGGCGCCGGAAACAGGCTTTCGAGCGCGCGCGGCGCCGGTGCGGCCAGGTCGAGCCTCAGGCCCGGAAGCGTTCGGTCGAGGAGCTGCTGCTGGCGCGGGCTAAGCCGGTGGCCTTTGCGCCGGCCGTAGACGCGGCCCGCGCTCTCCTCGCTCCGCTGGGTCATCTCGCATGGGCCGGGCCTCTGCGCGGCCCCGTGTCAGCTCAGCGCCGCCTTGATCGGCTCGACCAGGTCCAGCCGCTCCCAGGAGAAGCCGCCGTCATTGTCCGGCTGGCGCCCGAAATGGCCGTAGGCCGCGGTGCGCTCGTAGATCGGGCGGCTCAGCGAGAGATGCTCGCGGATGCCGCGCGGGGTCAGATCCACGACCTCGGCCAGCGCCTTCTCGACCTTGTCCTCGGCCACCTTGCCGGTGCCGTGCAGATCCACGTAGATCGACAGCGGCTTGGCCACGCCGATGGCGTAGGCGAGCTGCAGGGAGCAGCGCTCGGCGACGCCGGCGGCGACGATGTTCTTGGCCACGTAGCGGGCGGCATAGGCCGCGGAGCGGTCGACCTTGCTCGGGTCCTTGCCCGAGAAGGCCCCGCCGCCATGCTGGGCGGCGCCGCCATAGGTATCGACGATGATCTTGCGGCCCGTCAAACCGGTGTCGCTGTCGGGTCCGCCGATCACGAAACGGCCGGTCGGGTTGACGTAGAACTCGTCCTCCGGGCACATCCAGCCCTCGGGCAGCACCTCCTCGACGAAGCCGCGCACGATCTCGCGCACGCGCGACTGCTCGACGTCCTCGCCATGCTGGGTGGACACGACCACGGAGGTGGCGCGCACCGGGCGGCCGTTCTCGTAGAGCAGCGTCACCTGGCTCTTGGCGTCGGGGCCCAGCTCCGGCGTGGCGCCGGCGTGGCGCGCCTTGGCCATCTCGTGCAGGATGCGGTGGGAGTAGTGGATCGGCGCCGGCATATACGGCTCGGTGTCGGTGCAGGCATAGCCGAACATGATGCCCTGGTCGCCCGCGCCCTCGTCCTTGCCGTTCGAGGCGTCGACGCCCTGGGCGATGTCGGTCGACTGCCCGTGCACGTAAATCTCCACCTCGGCGTCGCGCCAGTGGAAGCCCGCCTGCTCGTAGCCGATCTCCTTGACGCAGTTGCGCGCCGTCTCTTCCAGCGTCTCGTGGGTGATCGTCTCGGGGCCCCGCACCTCGCCCGCCAGCACGATCCTGTTCGTGGTGGCCAGCGTCTCCACCGCCACGCGCGCCTGCGATTCGGCGCCGAGGTAGAGGTCGACGATCGCATCCGAGATGCGATCACAGATCTTGTCCGGATGTCCCTCCGAAACGGATTCACTCGTAAACAGAAAATTCTCGCGGGTCACCGGGGCCCCCTCTCAAGCATCTCTCTCTGTGAAAACCGCCGACTTCTGGCAGCCTTTGCGGGTGCCGTCAAGCCCGGCGGCACGGATCGACCACAGCGGGTATGAGTCGGACGTGCGCAACCTTGACGTGCATTACTCCGAGGTCGATTCGGAGGCGCCGAGCGAGCGCACCAGCTCGACGACGCTGCGGCGCACCTTGGCGTCGGAGATCTTCACGAAGGCCCGGTTCAGCTCGAGGCCTTCCCGGGAATTGAGGAACTCGAAGATGAAAGCGTCCGCGTCCGCATCGCTGTTCACCATCCCCGCGGAATGCTCGTCCGTCGGCGCGCCGTCGAAGAAGAACTGAACCGGCACCTCCAGAACCTGAGCCAGCTGGAACAGCCGGCTGGCGCCGATGCGGTTGACGCCTTTCTCGTATTTCTGGATCTGCTGGAAGGTGAGATTCATGCGATCGCCGAGCTTCTCCTGGCTCATTCCGATCAACATACGCCGAAGCCGCACCCTGCCACCGACATGGGTGTCAATTGGATTCGGTTTCTTCTCGGCCATATATGCCCCCAGGCCAACTAACGAATCGCAACTCATTACCCAGCCGGCGCTTGCATGCGCGCGGTCAGCCAAATATTGGCATGAGCTTCCTACCTACGCGTCTGGGGCAAGAAGTCAAGGCGGTGGTCACGCTCGCTCTAAATTAGCATGCAATCCGGGCTATTAAACGGATTTCTTTATCTCATAAGAGGCAAAGTTAACCCATTTTCGTCGGCTTAGGCGACTGAGTTAACGGGTCCTGAACGCGCCGTATCGGTGCAGACTCAAGCACAGGCCCGCGGCGAAAAGAAGAAGCGCGATCTCGACCGCGCGCCCCCATCGCACGAACGGCGTGGCGCCCATCGGGCGCGGCAGCGGGCTGTCGAGGGCACCCATGCGGTTCAACGGCAGACGGGCGAGGATCCGTCCATAAGGGTCGATAACCGCGGAAATGCCGGTGTTTGCGGCCCGCACCACGGGCAATCCCTGCTCCACGGCGCGCACCCGCGCCTGGTGCAGATGCTGGTAGGGCCCGGTGCTGGTCCCGAACCAGGCGTCGTTGGTCAGGTTCAGCAGCCACCTCGGCGCCGTCCCGGGCTGGCGGATACCGTGCGGGAAGATGATCTCGTAGCAGATCAGCGGCGCGAAGGGCGGCAGGCCGGGCGCGTCCAAGAGACGCGGCCGGGCGCCGACGGAGAAGCCGCCGCGCTGCCGGGTGAGCTGTTCGAGGCCGATCGCCTCGAGCGTCGCCTGCAACGGCAGATACTCGCCGAACGGCACCAGCCGGATCTTGTCGTAGGTGGCGCGGATCTCGGCCTCCGCGTCCATCACGAACAGGCTGTTGTAGACCCTGGTCCGGTCCGGCGCGGCCTCGGCGCGCGCGGCGCCGGTCATCAGGGCCGTTCCGGCCGGCAGCAGGCGGGCGATCGCCGCCAGGGCCTCGCGCGAATCGGCCAGCAGGAACGGCAGGGCCGATTCCGGCCAGATCAGATGGGTGACGCCCGCCAGATCCTGACCCGCGTCCCCGCTGCCGCGGCTCACGTCCAGATAGCGCCGGAAGATCCAGTTGCGGTTCTCCGGCTGCCATTTCTCCGCCTGGGGAATGTTCGGCTGCACGATGCGCAGGCGCACCCCCGCCACCTCCGCCGGCTGCACGCCGTGCAGCCGCGCCTGCCCGAAGGCCCAAGCGCCGGCCAGCAGCGCCAGCATGACGGCGGGGAAGCCGAGGCGCAGCGACCGTCGGCCCGCGCGGGCCGCCGGCGCGCAGAACAGGGCGGCGGGCGAGGCCAGCGTCGCGACCGCGATCAGCGTCAGGCCGTAGATCCCGAACACGGACGCCCATTGCATCATGGCGTCGCCGGCCGTGAGCGCGTAGCCCAGGGCATTCCAGGGAAAGCCCGTCAGGATATGGCCGCGCAGCCACTCGCCGAGCGCCAGCCCGATGGCCAGGCCCACGATGCGCGCCGGGCCCCGCCCCCAGAGGAGCGCCGCAACCGTCGTACCGAGCGCGAAGAACAGCGCCAGCCCGGCCGGCAACAGGCTGACCGCCGCGGGCAGCAGCCAGGCGAAACGGTCGGCCTCGACCAGGAACGCGGCGCCGATCCAATAGAGGCCGGCCAGGAAATAGCCGAACCCGAAGCCCCAGCCGATCAGCGCGGCCCCGAGGAGCCGCCGCCGCAAGGACGCCGAAGGCTTACCGCAGCAGCCGTCGAGCTGCCAGACCAGCAGCGGCAGCGTGACGAGCAGAACGGGCCAGGCATGGAAGGGCGCCATGGCGAGCACGGAGAGCGCGCCGGCGGCAATCGCCAGCAGCAGGCGCCGCCAGCCGCCGAGCCCGCCCACGGCGATGGCCGCGGAGGCGATGCGCTGGCGCCCGTCAGCGGCCATGCGGGTGTCAGCGCCCGTCGTCCTGCGCCGGCTCGGTCGCCGGAGCCGTCTCGGGCCCCGCCGGTTTGCGCTCCTTGTGGATCAGCAGCTTCTTGATCCGGCGCGGGTCGGCGTCCAGGACCTCGAACTCGATGCCGTTGGCATGGGGCACCAGCTCGCCGCGCACCGGCACCCGGCCCAGGATCGTGAACACCAGCCCGCCGAGCGTATCCACGTCGTCGTCGCGATCGCCCGACAGGAGCGGCTGCCCCAGATGAGCCTCCAGGTCGGCGATCGGCGCGCGCGCGTCGGCGATCAGGCCGCGTTCCGGGTCCTCCTTCAGCAGCGGCTCGCCATTGACGTCGTGCTCGTCCTCGATCTCGCCGACGATCTCCTCGACCAGATCCTCGATGGAGACGAGCCCGTCGGTGCCGCCATACTCGTCGACCACCAGCGCCAGGTGAATGTGGGTGGCCTGCATGCGCAGGAGCAGATCCAGCACCGCCATGGAGGGCGGCACGAACAGCACCTCGCGCTGGATGCCGGCCGCCGCCACCGACTGCGACAGGTCGACCGTCTGCAGCTCGATGTCCGCCGCCCGGCCCGCATCCTCGGCCGGCTGCTCCGCCGGCTTGCCGGCCGGCTGACGGCGCTTCGCCCTCGGCTTGGCCTTGGCGGACTGGGCCATGATCCAGGCCATCAGGTCCTTGATGTGGACCATGCCTTGCGGGTCGTCCAGGGTCTCGCGATAGACCGGCAGGCGCGAGTGGCCCGCCTGCTGGAACAGGCGCAGGAGCTCGCTCAGCGGCGACTGCTCGTCGATGCCGATGACGTCGGCGCGCGGCACCATGACGTCCTCGATGCGCAGCTCGTCGAAGCGCAGGATGTTGAGCAGCATCGACCGCTCCTGCGCCGTGAAGGTCTCGGCTGCCGCCTCCTGCGTTTGCAGCGCCTCCTCGATGGTGTCCCGGAGATCGGGGCCGCCGGCGAGCCCGAGCCGCGCCAGCAGGCGCCCGAGCCAGCTCTGCTCGGCCTCACCCGAGGGCGCCGCGGCGTCGCTGCGCCGCGCGAGGCCCCGCGAGGCGGCGGCGTCGGACATGGGATCGTCGGCTACCATGGCGCTGTCGCCTCCGCCGGCGCGTCATAGGGATCGGCAATGCCGAGCGTTGCGAGAATGCGAGCCTCCAGCGCCTCCATGCGCGCCGCCTCGTCGTCGGACGCGTGGTCGTGCCCCAGGAGATGCAGAACGCCGTGGACGACCAGATGCGCCGCATGCTGCGCCACCGGGCGCCCCAGCGTCTGCGCCTCGCGCTCAACGGTCTCGGCGGCCAGCACCACGTCCCCGAGCGGCCCCGCCGCGCCGGGGGCGACCAGCGGGAACGACAGCACGTTGGTCGGCCGGTCGCGGCCGCGCCAGTCGCGGTTCAGGCCGCGGACCTCGTCGTCCGACGTCAGCACCACGGCGATCTCGCAATCGGCCGGAAGATCGGGCGCGGCCGCGGCCACCGCCGCCTCGGCGGCGCGGCGGAGCGGACCGTC
This sequence comes from Hyphomicrobiales bacterium, assembly GCA_022361215.1. Lineage (GTDB taxonomy): Bacteria > Pseudomonadota > Alphaproteobacteria > Rhizobiales > Methyloligellaceae > JAKSBI01. Next base: position 5,382 of record JAKSBI010000389.1, read on the forward strand.
GTCGCCCAGCGCCTCCCGCCAGCGCTCCGAGCGGCGCACCACCGCCACGGAAACCTCCGGCACCGCGGCTCGGACGGGACTTCGGCCTGGTTCCGAATCGCCCATGGGCCTACCGACGCTTTTCGTAGGCGGCCACGATCCTGGAGACGAGAGGCCGGCGCACCACATCCGACTGGGTGAAGGGAACATGAGCGATGCCCTCGACGTCCTTCAGCAGCGTCACCGCCTCGTCCAGCCCGGAATGCTGGCCGGGCGGAAGATCGATCTGGGTCGGGTCCCCGGAGACGACCATTTTCGAGTCCTCGCCGATGCGGGTCAGGAACATCTTCATTTGCATCGGCGTGCAGTTCTGCGCCTCGTCGAGCAGGATGATCGAATTCGACAGCGTCCGGCCGCGCATGAAGGCCAGCGGCGCAATCTCGATGATCCCGGTCTCGATACCGCGCTCCACCCGTTCGGGCGCGAGGACGTCGTAGAGCGCATCATAGAGCGGCCGCAGGTAAGGATCTACCTTGTCCCGCATATCGCCGGGCAAAAAGCCCAGGCGCTCGCCGGCCTCGACCGCGGGCCGCGACAGGATCAGCCGGTCGGCGATGCCGCGCTCCAGCGAGGCGGCCGCGAAGGCCACCGCCAGATAGGTCTTGCCGGTACCGGCGGGGCCGGTGGCGAACACCAGGTCCTGGGCCTCGAGCGCGTTCAGATAGGCGCTCTGGGCCGGGGTGCGCGCGGTGATCAGGCGCTTGCGCGTGCGCACCTGCGCGGCCTCGGGCGGGCGCAGGCCGCGCGCGCCGCTTTCGGCCTGAGCCGGCGCCGCGCTCGCCGCGCGGGCGTGGCGGATGGCGCCGTCGATATCCCCCGGCCCGATGGCCTCGCCCCGCGCCAGACGCTCGTAGAGGCCCTGCAGGACCACCCGGGCCAGCTCGCAGGACTGCTGCGAGCCGCGGAACGTGACGACGTTGCCGTGGGCGCTCGCCTCGATCCCCAGATGCTCCTCCAGCATGACCAGATTGGCGTCGTACTCGCCGAGCAGGTCCGCGACCAGGCGATTGTCCTCGAACGGGACAACCAGGCTGCCATCGAAGGGCTGGGCTGAAGGGGTTTGCAATTCGCTCGTCCGGGACGACTGGCGCAAGCCTGTCAAGGACGTTCTCCTGGAATCTGTGTTCGTGTGCGCCCGTTAGGGCCCGCCCCAAGGTTTCTCTACGACCGCAACCGGAATCGGAGCAAGCCCTAATGTAGCGCAGCCACCTCCAACGGCAAATCTGACTCGGACTTTGTGTCACCTTCAAGACTGTTGGGTCCGGCCGAGACGATCTCCACCGCGGCGATCTCGCCGACCCTGCTCTCGGGCGCCATGGTGTGCACCGGCTGCAGATACGGGGAGCGGCCCACGAGCTGGCCCGCCAGGCGCCCCGGCCGTTCCAGCAGGACCGGCATGGTCCGGCCCACGCACGCCGCGTTGAAAGCGGCCTTCTGGGCGTTCAGCGCCTGCTGCAGCGCTGCCAGCCGGTCGGCCTTCACGGGCTCCGGCACCTGCTCCTCGATGGTGGCCGCGGGCGTGCCCGGGCGCGGGCTGTACTTGAAGGAATAGGCCTGCGCGAAGGTCACCTCGTCGACCAGGCGCAGCGTGGCGTCGAACTCGGCGTCGGTCTCGCCCGGGAAGCCGACGATGATGTCCGTGGAGAGCGCGATGTCGGGCCGCGCCTCCCGGATGCGGGCGATCAGACGGCGATAGTCGTCCACCGTGTGCTTGCGGTTCATGGCCGCCAGAATGCGGTCCGAGCCCGCCTGGAACGGCAGGTGCAGATAGGGCATCACCTCCTCGACCTCGCCGTGCACGGCGATCAGGTCGTCGTCCATGTCGCGCGGATGGCTGGTGGTGTAGCGCACGCGCTCGATGCCGGAGACAGCCGCGATGCGCCTGAGCAGCCGCGCCAGCGACCAGGCCGCGCCGTCCGGCCCCTGCCCGTGATAGGCGTTGACGTTCTGGCCGAGCAGGGTGACCTCTCTCACGCCCGCCTGCGCCAGCCGCTCCGCCTCCGTCACGATCTCGGCGACGGCGCGCGAATACTCGGCACCGCGCGTGTAGGGCACCACGCAGAACGTGCAGAACTTGTCGCAGCCCTCCTGCACCGTCAGGAACGCCGCCGGCGGGCGCCGCCCCGCGCCGCGCGCCGGCAGGCGGCGGAACTTGTCCTCCTCCGGGAACTCGGTATCGACCACATGCCGGTCCTCCCGGCGCGCCCGGACCAGCAGGTCCGGCAGGCGGTGATAGCTCTGCGGCCCCACCACGATGTCCACCACCGGCGCGCGCTCGACGATGGCGCGGCCCTCGGCCTGGGCCACGCAGCCGGCGACGGCGATGACCGTGTCCCGGCCCCGCTCGCGCCGGGCGGACTTGATGCCGCCGATCCGGCCGAGCTCCGAATAGACCTTCTCCGCCGCCTTCTCGCGGATGTGGCAGGTGTTGAGGATGACCAGGTCGGCCTCGCCGATCTCCTGCGTCTCGCCATAGCCCAGCGGCGCCAGCGCCTCCGCGATGCGCTCGGAATCGTAGACGTTCATCTGACAGCCGAACGTCTTCAGGAACAGCTTCTTGGCCGGCTTCGTCATCGCATCCTCTAAAGCATGTCTCCCGAAAGTGGGTACCGGTTTCGGGAAAAAAGACATGCGTCAACAAAGAGCTAGAGCAATGGCGCGAATCAGAATGATCGCGACAGGCTCTAGGGCGGCTTGCGGAATTGCGGGCCGCGTGCCATCGCTCGCACGAGGGAGCGCGCCAAAAACTCTCCAAAGCAAGAGCCGCGCCAATCCCAACCCTGCGAGGCCGACTGTCTTACGCGGATTTCAGGGGGCCGTCCATATCCGGCATGTCAGGGACGCCGCCATCGGCCGGATCGGCGTCCACCGCGGTCCCGGCCGCCGCCGCGCCGTCGCGGCGCTGGGCGAGCAGCGCCGCCACGTCGCGACGAACACGCGCCTCGCTGTACCGGGCCAGCGCCTTGCGATCCGCGAACTCGGCCAGCGCCACCGGCTCGCTCAGCCGCACATGCACGTCGATCGGCCCGCGCCGCAACAGGCCCCAGACATGGCTCGCCATGTCCATGTCGCCGTACCAGGCGACCAGCGGGCGGCCGCGGCGGCCGAGCGGCAGGCCGTGCAGCGCCGTGTAGGCCACGGCCAGCGTCTGCACGTAGATTCGGTGGTCGTGACCGCCGTCGCCCCCCCGATGCGGCTTGGCCGCCGCGAACAGCGACGTGCGGAACGGCAGCACCCGGTTGCCGTCGCTGCTGGTGCCCTCGGCGAACAGCACGATGCGGTCGCCCGCGCGCAGCCGCGAGACGATGCCTTCGGTGGTCTGGACCACATTGGCCCGGCGCTCGCGGTCCACGAAGACCGTGCGCTGCAGCTTCGCCAGCCAGCTCACGAACGGCCAGCCGGCCACCTCCTGCTTGGCCACGAAGGACAGCGGCGTCAGCGCGCTCAGGACCGGGATGTCGAGCCAGGAGATATGGTTCGAGACCAGCAGCACCGGCCGGTCCCCCGAGACCTCGCCGGACCGGTGGACCCTGAGGCCCAACAGGCGGCAGAGCTGGCGGTGGTACCAATGCGGCAGCGTCCGCGCCGCCGGCGCGCGGGCCCGCAACAGCAGGAGCTGCAGCGGCATCAGCGGCAGCGTGAAACAGAAGAATCCGATGAGGATGGCGATCGCACGAAATCGGGACATGAGACTGGGCCGGCCCCCGGATCAGCCCTTCTTCTCCTGCAGCGGCACGCCGAACAGCTCCAGGCGATGATCGATCAGCTTGTAGCCGAGCTCCTCGGCGACGAGCTTCTGCAAGCGCTCGATCTGCTCGTTGCGGAACTCGATGACCTTGCCGCTGTTCAGGTCGATCAGATGGTCGTGATGATCGCCGGCGGCCTGCTCGTAGCGCGCCCGGCCGTCGCCGAACTCGTGACGCTCGAGAATGCCCACCTCCTCGAACAGCCGGACGGTCCGATAGACGGTCGACAGCGAGATGTTCCGGTCGAGCGCGCTGGCCCGCCGATAGACCTCCTCCACGTCGGGATGATCCGCGGCATCGGAGAGCACGCGCGCAATCACCCGGCGCTGCTCCGTCATGCGCATGCCACTCTCCGCGCACATGCGCTCGAGTCGGCTTTGCTCAGTCGGTTTCTCGGGCATGTGTGGCGGCCGTGTATCAGAATCTCCGGTCGTCGCCCCCCTTATAGGCATATGCGGCTGATGCGTCCATAAA
>JAKSBI010000340.1 GCA_022361215.1 Hyphomicrobiales bacterium
CGATCTCGCTGAGGGGCCAGTGGAATGGATGCCCGGATCAGGTCCGGGCATGACGAAAATCGAGGGCGCGGTAGACCACCCGAAAGGCTGTCTGGGCGCGCAACTTCAGGTCGGAAACCAAGGCCGCCGCTGCCATGCAGATCCACACACCCCGAAAATCCCGGACACCACTGCGCTTTCGCGGGAATGACGGGAGAGGGGGCGACACATTCCGCCTCGGGCCGCCCTTGGGGGAAAGCCCCTAAAGCTTCAGCGCGCGCGCATAGTCGAGCAGCGCCTGTCTGGCCGCGGCGACACGCTTGCGGTCCGTCTCCAGCGCTGTCTTGGCGCGCTGGATGGCGTCCTCGTCCGCCTGCATGCGCGTCAGGTAGCGCTGGAAGAGATCGCTGTCCTTCGGCACCGAGGCGAGGTTCTTGCGCAGGCGCTCCTGGTTGGCATAGAGGCCTTCCAGCGTCTGCTCGTGCTGGGCGACCTTGGTCTCGGCATCCTCGACCGCCGAGAGCTTGCGGCCGAGCTCGGCCATGGCCTTGCGCTGCTCGGGCCCGAGCTCCCGGGCGCTGGCGTAGTAGCGGATCCGGTCGCGCGACAGGTCGGCCAGCGCCACCCGTTGCAGCTCCGTGCGCTCCAGCGCCACGGTGAGCGTGCCGGTCGTGCCGGCCTCGACCTCGTGGCGGATGCGGTAGTGGCTCGGCGTCAGCTCGACCTTGGCCTCGGCCGGCTCCACCCGGTCCCAGCCGGGGATGCGGCGATGCTCGATGACCAGCCTGCGGGCCTGCTTCGCCGGCGCCTTGATGCGATAGAGCGTCTCCTGGCGCTGGCGCCGCGTCAGCACCAGCGTTCCGCCCGCGATCTTCGCCGAGGTGACGCGGCCCTGGCTGCGGGTCTCGCGGTCGACGCGGGTCTTCTGGTCGAGCGCGTAGCTCAAGAGCCGCTTCTCGCCGGCGGGCAGCGTCTTGATGCGGGCGTCGCCCACATAGGCGACACGTCCGTCCCGGCCGCGCTCGTACAATGTCAGAATACCCGGTGGCAGCGCCGTGGCGCTGTCGTTGATCAGGCCGATGGCAGCCAGCGGATGGGTCGCGTCGGTGCCGGGCTGGTAGAGCGCGAGGCGCTCGGCCTTCAGCGAGCGGGCGACGATCGGCACCACCAGGGAGTAGCCGTTGCTGACCGTCACCGCATCGGGGTGGCGGAAGATGACATAGGAGGTCGCTTCCGTGCTCTCGGACGCGGTCAGCTTGGCGGCGTCCATGGCCGCCGGCGCTTCGGCGACGGTGCGGGCCATGCCGCCGGCCCCGAAGCTCTGGAGAGAGGCTGCCCGGCCCGTGCGGCCTCTTTTCCCGAGCCTGGCCTGGGGCGCGGGCCGGGCCACGGGTGCAACCGTGCCCTCGTCGACCCGCGGCATGATGCGGCCGAGCACCTCTATGGGCACCTCGGGGCGCTTGACGTAGTAGGTGTCGTAGAGCGCCTGGCGGAAGGTCACCGGATTGCCCGAGACGATGGTCAGCTCCACATCCGTCCAGTCCTCGCCGCTGCGGTTCTCCACCACGGCCCAGCCTTGCAGGTCGCCCGAGGCGGCCAGCGGATCGTCGGGCACGGTGAGCCGGTAGGAGGTCTTCCAGAGCGGCGCCTCGACCACATAGGCGACGCGCACCGTGCGTGCGCCGTCGCCGGAGACCGAGACCTTGAGCGTGCGCCGGTCGCGCTCGCCGAGCTCGGCGAGGGTTGCCAGCACGCGGTCGATGTCGCCCTGCAGCTTCGGATCGGTGAAGCGCAGCAGGTCGGTGTCCTCCAGGATGAGCTGGCGAAGCCCTTCCGAGGTCATCAGGCTGACCCGATGGCGCGTGACGACGCCCTTGCCGTCGGGGATCTGCGTGGTCTCAGGTCTGACCGAGATGATCCGGCCCTTCAGGGCGCGCGCGCCCTTGACCTCGACCTCGGCCCCGCGCAGCGCGCTCAGAAGCGCGATAGGCGAGCCCAGCGCCTCCCGGTTGAACGGCAGCTCGCGGAACACCTCCTTGAGCGGCGTCTTGCCCGGCAGGCTGATGGTGCCGACGCGGCCCTTGTCGTCGTAGACCACGACGCTTTTCAGCACGTCGTCGACCTGGTCGAGCCGCACGTTCAGGGAAAGCTCGGCCGTCCCCTCGACCTTCGCCTCGTACTCGAAATAGCCGACGCCGCCCGTGGAGAGCAGGACGCGCTTCAGCGCAAGCTCGTCGGCCGCCGGAGCGGGTGTCGCGCCCGCGACGATCGCCACGCAGACGATCGCAAGGAGAGATCGCAGTTTCGGCATGAGAGCCTCCAGTTGGTCGTTTCGCCCGCCCCGGATGTGCAATGCACGCGCGGCTATGCGCCGCCGTCAAGCCATGTGGGGGCTTGGCGGGCTCCTGGCCAGTGCGGCAGGCGCGATTTCGCGGAGGGCTAGGCGGCGCCGACCCGGTCGTAGACGACGTCGCGTGGTGGTGTGCGTCGCGCCGGGCTCTCGTCGAAGGTCCAGCCGCGGTCGCGTGCGAGATGGATCATGGCCCGTTCGGCCAGCGCGGTGATGGTGAGGAGCGGGTTGGCCCCGAGCGAGCGCGGGACGATGGCGCCGTCCGCGACGTAGAGGCCGTCATGCACGTCGGTCGAGCCGGCCTGCGCCGTGGCGTCGAAGACCTGGCCCTTGTGGTTGACGACGCCGTCCGTGCGGTCCGCGCCCATGGCGCAGCCGCCGAGCGGATGGGCTGTCGCAGGCTTGACGCCCATCATGGTTCCGGCAAGCGGGTTCTTGACGTAGCGCCCGCCATTCGCCGCCACCGCCGCTTCGAGCACTTGGTCGACGCGCTCGTACACCGGCTCGTCCGCGACGCCGGGCCAGACCACCGTCACCTGGCCGTCGTCCAGGGCCAGCCGTCCGGCAGCGGAGTCGTGCGAGACCACGAAGAAGGTGTGGAAGCGGGAGAAGGGACCCTTGTAGACGCCCTTGATCAGGCTCTGCGCCGCCCCGAGCAGGCGGCCGTCCGGCAGAAACGCCACCGGCAGCAACGGCGCCAGCCCCGAAGGCATGACGCCTTCCTGAAGGTAGAGGCCGCGGTCCAGACGCTCCGTGTCGCGCATGGCGATCTGGCCGCTGACGCAGGCCCCGACCGTGTCGATATCGGCCTTGGGCGGATGGCCGACGCCGACCGCGTTGACGGGCACGTCCGTGCCGTAGCCGAAGGCGATCAGGTCGCCATTGGCCGAGAACCGCGCCCCGAGCCTGTCCGAGAGCGCCAGGCCCCGGTCGCGCGAGCGCAGCAGGATCTCGGTCGAGCCGAGCGTGCCGGCCGCGAGCACCACGCTGTCCGCGGTCACCGTCCGCTCCACGTCGGCATCGCTGCGCCCGCCGGTCGGGGCGCGATAGAGCACATGCCAGCGGCCGTCCGGCGCCTTCTCCAGCCGCTCGACGCGAACCTCCGTGAAGATCTCGGCGCCGCGATCCTGGGCGTCGGCCAGATAGGTCGCCGCCACCGTGGTCTTGGCGCCCACATTGCAGCCCAGGCAGCAGTCGCCGCAGCGGGTGCAGGCGGGCTGCGGGACGTTCGCCGCGCTGACGGTCTCCTCGAAACTGACCGAGATCTCGGCCGGGTGCGGATCTTCCTCGAAGGGCGCTCCGGCCGATTGCAGGGCCTTGAACTTGGTGTGCTCCGCCGCCAGCGGGTCGGCGCTTGGCCGCAGCCAGCGCCGGGCCCGCGCAAAGCCGTCCTCCAGCAGCCCGTCGGTGCGGATCTCCGCGGGCCAGACCGGGTCCTCGAAGACGCGGGCATCGGGCCTGAGCGCGACGCCCGCATTGATCAGAGAGCCGCCGCCGAGGCCGCAGCCGACGAAGACGTGAAGGTCCCGGCCGAGGCGCACGTCGAACAGGCCCGTGCCGCGCCCCGTCCTGAGCTTCGATCCCGAAAGCTGCAGCTCGCGCCGCACGTCCGGGAAGCGGTCCGGGAAGTCGCCCGGCTGGTACTCCCTGCCGCGCTCCAGCACGCAGACGCCGCGGCCGCAGCGCGCCAGCCGAGAGGCGCTGACCCCGCCGCCATAGCCCGAGCCGACCACGACGATGTCGTAGTGGGCCTTGATCTCGGAAATCGGGCGTGACAGACGCTTCAACTGAGCACTCATGGGCCCCCTCGATGCCAGTTCGTTCGCGGTCGCGACAAATCTAGAGTCGGCAGGCTGACGATGTCCACGCGGCACATCGCAACAGGGCCGTCCGCATTCGAGCCCCCGCCGCTTTGGCCCCGCCATGCAAAACAGATTCAACGCAGTTTAGCCGACATGGCCGTGGAGCGGAGCCTATGATGGGCCATTACGCACAGGATCGTGGAGCCGATGACCGAAGAAAAGCCCGTCGTCCTCGTCACCCGCAAGCTGCCCGCGGCCGTCGAGGCCCGGCTCGCGCGCGACTATGCGCCGCGTCTCAATCCCAACGACACGCTCTACTCGAGCGAGGCGCTGATCGCGGCGGCCGAAGGGGCCGCGGCCATCGTGCCCTGCCACACGGAGCATTTCTCGGCCGACGTCATCGCGCGGCTGCCGCAAGAGACCCGCATCATCGCCAACTTCTCCGTGGGCTACGACCATGTCGACACCGAGGCCGCCAAGGCGCGCGGCATCGTGGTGACCAATACGCCGGATGTGCTGAGCGACGCCACCGCCGAGATCGCCATGCTACTGATGCTCGGGGCGGCCCGGCGCGCCGGCGAAGGCGAGCGCCTGGTGCGCTCGGCCGGGTGGCGCGACTGGAGCCCCGCCTTCATGGTCGGCAGCCAGGTGACGGGCAAGCGGCTCGGCATCGTCGGCATGGGCCGGGTGGGGCAGGTGGTGGCGCGCCGCGCCCGCGGCTTCGACATGGAGATCCACTACCACAACCGCAGCCGCCTGGACCCGGCGCTGGAGGCGGGCAGGACCTATTACGAGCGTGTGGAGGACCTGCTGCCCAACTGCGACATCCTCTCGCTCAACTGTCCGGCGACCCCGGAGACCAGAAACCTCCTGAACGCGGAGCGCATCGCGCTCCTGCCCGACGGCGCCATCGTCGTGAACACGGCGCGCGGCGCGCTGGTGGACGACGCGGCGCTGATCGCGGCGCTCAGGTCGGGCAAGCTCGCCGCCGCGGGCCTCGACGTCTACAACGGCGAGCCCGACATCCACCCCGACTACCGCACGCTGGAGAACGCCTTCCTGCTGCCCCATATCGGCAGTGCCACCCGCGAGACCCGCGATGCCATGGGGTTCCGCGCGCTCGATAACCTGGATGCGTTCTTCGCGGGCCGGGAGCCGGGGGATCGGGTGGCGTAGCCCAGGAGGGCAGGGCGGATCAGTCCACACTCTCCGTCATTCCGGACGCGACTTTTCTCCAAATCTTCGATTTGGCCAGAAGAGCTCAGTGAGCCGGACTCCATTGGCGGCTGCGGCAGACAAACGAAGATATTGCTGGGACGCCGACGCCAATGGCTTCCGGATAGCTCGCTTTGCCAACGCAATCGAAGATCGCGGGCAAACCGGCTTCCGGAATGACGGAGGAGGGGGGGCTTGCGTGAAGGCTGCTCCACAGGACCAAGCACCCGTCCGTACGGACCGCGTTTACGATGATCGATACCGAGGCTTGAAACCGGCACCGATATTTCGTATATTTCTGTCATGACAGAAATTACAGACCATAAGCATGAGCTGCCGGCCGCCGCCGAGCGTTTCATTCTGCACTGGGGCGAGATGGGCACGCTCTGGGGCGTGAACCGGTCCGTCAGCCAGATCCACGCGCTGCTCTATCTCTCGAGCAAGGCGCTGACGGCGGAGGAGATCGCGGAGACCCTGGGGCTGGCGCGCTCGAATGTGAGCAACTCGCTGAAGGAGCTGGTGAGCTGGTCGCTGATCCGGCGGGTGCACGTGCTCGGCGACCGGCGCGATCACTTCGAGGCCGAGACGGATCTCTGGGAGATGCTGTCGCGCATCGCCGCCGGCCGCAAGGCGCGGGAGATCGACCCGACCATCGACGTGCTGCGCCACTGCGCGCGGGACGCCAGGGAGGACGACCGTATCGATGCCACGGCACGGGAGCGGATCGGCGAGATGCTCAAGTTTCTTGAGACGCTGGACGCCTGGTACGGGCAGATGTCGCGCATCCCGCGGCCCAAGCTGAGATCGCTGGTGCGCATGGGCGGCGCCATCGCGCGCTTCGTCGACATGAAGCGCGGTAAGGCCGCGCGGGTCGCGAAGGAGATGGAGGACCCCGCAGGCTGATTTTTTTGCCGATCAATTTCTTTCTTTACAGAAATTACGGATAGAACAATGAGAGCAACGGCAGAGATCGAAACCACGGCCCGCGGAGCGGCATATGAGGTGCGCCCGGCGCGGCCTGCGGCCCGCAACGATGGCACCGAGGCCGACACGCTGCGCGACGCGCGCTTCCGCCGTCTGCTCGGGACGCGGGACTGGCTGGCGCTGCCGGCGCCCGTGCGCCGCCGCTTCTCCAAGCGGCTGGCGCCCGGCGAGACTGTGCTCTACCGAGGCCGTGTCACCGAGACGACGCTGACGGCCGCGGGCCGGGTCGTGGCACAGCTCGCGCGCCTCATCGGCAGCCCGCTGCCGCTGGGCCACGGCGCAACCGGCGCTGCCGCCGTCGCCGTGACCGAGGATCCCGCCATCGGCGGGCAGATCTGGACCCGGCTCTACGCCCGCGCCGGCCGCTTCCCGCAGGCGGTGCATTCGGCCAAGCGATTTCAGGGCCCGACGGGGCTCGAGGAGTATGTCGGGCGCGGCGTCGGCATGGCGCTCGAGCTCGCTGTCGAGGAGGGCGCGCTGGTCTTCCGCAGCCGGCACTATTTCCTGCAGGTCCTCGGCTGCCGCTGGCGGCTGCCGCGCCTGCTCGCGCCCGGCGCCATGGAGATCGTCCACCGCGAGGAGGGCGGCGGGACCTTCAGCTTCGTCCTCTCGCTCACGCATCCGTTACTCGGCCGGCTGATCCATCAGGTGGCCCTGTTCGAAGAGGTGGTGTCATGACCGATCCGATTCTCTGGACCCTCGTTCTGCTGCAAATCGCCATGGGCGGCTTCGACGTCCTCTACCATCACGAGTTCACCGAACGTCTGCCCTGGCGCCCCTCGGCCGCGAAGGAGCTGGCGCTGCACGCCGTGCGCAACGGGCTCTACGCGATCCTTTTCGCCGTCTTCGCCTGGAGCGAGCCGCACGGGATCTGGGCCCTGCTCCTCGCGTCGATCCTGGTGGTGGAGGTCGGGATCACGCTCTGGGACTTCGTCGAGGAGGACCTGACGCGGCGCCTGCCGGCGAGCGAGCGCGTCACCCACACGCTGCTGGCGCTGAACTACGGCGCCATTCTGGCGTTCCTGCTGCCGATCCTGGCGGACTGGTCCGCGCGGCCGAGCGGCCTCGTGCCCGTCTCCTACGGGTTCGGCAGCCTCGTGCTCACCGTGGCGGCGGCAGGCGTCCTGCTCTTCGCGTTGCGCGATCTGGCGATGCGCCGCCGTGCGCGGGCGCTGGCCCTGGCCCCGGCGGCGGAGCTTGCCGATGCGCTGGAGCGCCGCTACCGCATCGTGGTGACCGGCGGCACCGGCTTCGTCGGCGCCAGGTTGGTGGAGGCGCTCGCCGCCGCCGGGCACGCGGTGATCGTGCGCACGCGCGATCCGGCGCAGGCGGCCCGGCTCCGGCCGCCCTTCACCACGGTCACCGACCTGATGCAGCTCCCGAAGCACCTGCGCATCGACGCCATCGTCAATCTGGCCGGCGAGTCGGTGGCGACGGGCCTTTGGACGGCGGCGAAGCGGCGGCGCATCGTGCAGTCCCGCGTCGCCATGGCCGACGAGGTCGGCCGCTTCATGGCGCGTCATGAGACGCCCCCGAAGGTGCTCGTCGCCGCCTCGGCCATCGGCTTCTACGGGCTGCGCGGCGACGAGGACTTGACGGAAGCCGATGCCGGCGAGCCCTGCTTCTCCCATGAGAGCACGGCCCTGGTCGAGCGCGCCGCCGACCG
>JAKSBI010000727.1 GCA_022361215.1 Hyphomicrobiales bacterium
GCGCTGGGCACGGGCTTCGAGGACGATCTGATCAGGACCGTAAGATCGGTGGGCTACGCCCTTTCCAAATAGGGCGCCGGCGCGGCGAGGCCACTGATACGGCTCCCTGGCCGTGGATGGTGCCGCGGGGCCGCCGCGCAGCATTGCATTTGCAATGCAAATATAGTGTCGGATATATTGGGCACAATATAGATTTCAAAAGACTGTTATGCTTTCTTTACATAAAATTTGCTTGATTTTCACAGTAGATTTCGGTATAGAATAGTCAATAGATAGTCGACGACCAGTAGTGTGAAGACAAGCCGCCAGCGTGTCCGGTTGGAACAGGCGTAAGCGGACTGCGGCTGACGGCAAAAGCTCCTAGCTGCCCGGGGCAGACGGCGCGACCGAGGCGCGGGCAAAGGAGCCGCATCGCCTTCGAACAAGCTGCTTGGACTGAGGCAACGCTTGGCCCGAACCGTTTTCTCCGATTGCCCGGCGAGTCGGTTTCGCCGATGGGGGCGACCGAGGCAGAAGCGATGGAGGCTGTCGATGCGCCGACGTTTGCCGCCGCTCAAACAGCTTGTGGCCTTCGAGGCCGTTGCAAGGCGCCGCAGCTTCACCGTCGCGGCGGACGACCTGTGTCTCACCAACGGCGCGGTCAGCCGTCAGGTGAAGACGCTGGAGGAGCATTTCGACGAGCCGCTCTTCCGGCGCCTGACCAATGGGGTCGAGCTGACCGTCGCCGGACGGCGCCTGCTGCGGGCGGTCCAAAGCGCGTTGGACGGCCTGGAGTCGACCACACGAGACCTGTTAGCGGAGAAGCAGCAGGGAACGCTGGTCGTCGGGTGCCCGCCGAGTTTCGCGATGCGCTGGCTCGTTCACCGGCTGCCATGGTTCCGTGCCGTTCATCCCGGCATCGAGGTGCATATCGCAACGCTGACCGGCCCCGGCGAGGTCCGTCAGGACGCGTTCGATATGGCGATTGCGCTGGGCGTGGCGGACGACCAGAGAGGCTTCGTCTCGCACAGGATCGTGGAAGAGCGTCACGGGCCCGTTTGCAGCCCCGGCCTGGCGGCGCGCGGTAAGCCGCTCGAGATCGAATGGCTGGCGCAGCAGACGCTGCTGCATACGACAACCCGCCCCGGCGCCTGGGCGGAATGGTTCAGGGCGTGCGGGCGCGACGCCGCCGACGTCTCCGGCGGTCCCCGCTTCGCCCACGCCTTTCTGATGTTGCAGGCCGTGGCAACGGGCCAGGGCGTGGGGGTCGGCTCGCAGCCCCTCGTTTCGGAAGACATCGAGGCGGGGCATCTGGTCGCCCCCTTCGGCTTTGTGCCCAGCGGACGGGACTATTGCCTGTTCTACCCCAGGGAGCGGGCGGGCCTGCCCAAGGTCAGGGCCTTCCGCGACTGGGTGTTGTCCAGCCTGCGCCAGGCCTCCGGTGTCCGCAGCGCGGACGAGGACCGGGAGCGGCCCGGCTGGCCCGTGTCGGATCTGGCACTGTCGAGATTGAGCCTCCCGAACTCCCTCCCCGATTGACGTCGCGATCGCCAAAGGGCGGTCGCACCCGACCTGCGTGGCTGGATCCTGCCGAGGATGATCCCCATCCTCGCTGACGTTTTCTCAACAGCCGTTGAGCGCCGCTCAGGCACAGGCCCGGCTCGGGCGAAGCCGGCCGTCCGTTGCGTGCGGCCGTTGCGGCAACGTCAAGCGAGATTGACAAAAGGTCGATTGTTTGGAGTGTGATTCCAGAATACGATAAATCATTATCGCTTTTAAGATGGCAATACAAAGAAATGATGCGTCACACATAAAGAATTGATATCAAATATTTTATATAATTTGATGAAATAAAACGTGTGATAGAAGCGCGGATATCGAGAGAGATCCAAAAACATCAAATCAGGCGGAAGATTCCAGGCGGGAGGACGAGATGTTTGTCGGCGTTTTACGAGAGATCAAGGAAGACGAGCGGCGTGTCGCGCTGCAGCCCTGTCAGGCACGCCTGCTGGGTGAGAGGGGCCATAAGGTCTATGTCGAGGAAGGGGCGGGCGTAGGCGCCGGTTTCGCTGACACGGAGTATGCAGCGAACGGCGCCTCCGTCGTGTCCAAGGCCACCGTGCTCGAGCGGTGCGCCCTGCTCCTGAAGGTCAAGGCGCCGATGCCGGCGGAGTACGGCGACTATCGGGACCGGCATACGCTGTTCACCTATCTGCATTTCGACGAGAACATCTCCGCGTCCAACATCCTGAGCCTCATTCGCAGCGGTTTCCTGGGGCTGGCCTATGAGTGGGTCGGCGAGAACGGCCACTACCCGCTGCTGCAGCCCATGAGCCGTCTGACCGGATATCTGTTCGCCCAGAAAGCCCTGGAGATCTGCGCCAGGGAGAAAGGCGTCTTCTGCGCCGCCAACGAGGACTTCCTGCCGGCGGGCCGGGCGATGATCGTCGGCCTCGGCAATATCGGCCTGTCGGCCTTTCGGTTTCTGAGCGATCTCAAGGTGCAGCTCGTCGTCGTGGCCAACAGCACGGCGGACGAGGTCAACCGGCGCGCCAACGAGCGCTTCGAGACCCGCGAAGTCGACTACATCGCCCGGGCCGAGGCCAGCTTCATCCAGATGGATACGGACGACCCCGACAAGACCAGGGCGGAGATCGCGGCGCACATGCCGAAGCTCGACATCCTGATCAACTGCGCCGTCCGACGCCCCGATCTGAGCAAAGGCAAGCTGAGCTATCTCATCGACGCGCCGATGATCGCCGCCATGGAGCGCAACAGCGTGGTCTGCGACGCGACGGCCAATGACAAGGACCTGATCGAGACCTGCGTGTCGTCGGCGTCGCTGGACAAGACCTACACTGAGAGCGGCGTCGTGCACTACAACTGCGATCACATCCCGGCGCTGGTGGCGCGGACCGCCACCGAGCTCCTGACCGAGCACACCTTCCCCTACGTCATGCAGCTCGCCGACAGGGGCGTCATCGACGCCATCAGGCACAACGGGTATCTGGCCAACGCCGCCTGCTGCTATCGCGGACATGTGACGCACAGCCTGTCCGCCGAAAAGAAAGACCTTCCCTACCAGCCGATCCAGGACCTGCTGCACGAGACCTACGATCTCGTGTCGTAGCCGCGTCGCCCCTCGGCACGCGGTCTTGGCGCAAGTTGCGGTTTCGGAGAAAAGAGATGCAGACACACCCCCCGTCGTCTCTGCTGTTGACCCCCGGCCCGGTCAGTCTCCCGATGTCGACGAAGCGGACCATGCTGGAGGACCATGCCTTCGGCGGCCGGAGCATCGTCAAGGACATCGCATTCGCCCGTCGCTATCTGGTCCATCTCGCCAACGCCGCCAATCTGGGGACGGCGATCCCCCTGCCCGGCAGCGGCACCTACGCCAACGAAGCCGCCATCCAGACATTCGTGCCCGAGGGCGGCAAGCTGCTCGTGCACAGCAACGGCGTCTACGGCGACACCCTCGTCTCGATCTGCCGCGCCACCGGCACCCCGCACAGCGTGCTGCGCACGTCTCCGGTGTCCCCGCCCTCGGCCGAGCAGTTCCGGCAGGCGCTGTGCAGCGATCCGGGCATCACCCACGTCATGATGGTCCATTGCGAGACCAGCAGCGGCCTTCTCAATCCCATCGATCAGGTCGGCCGGCTCTGCCGGGAGCTTCACAAGGTCTTCATCGTCGACGCGGTCGCCACCTTCGGCGCGCTGCCGCTCGACATGCGGCGGCTGGCCTATGACGTGCTCGTCCTGTCGTCGAACAAGTGCCTCGAAGGGCCGCCCGGCCTGGCCTGGGTCGTCGCCAATCGCGGGGTGTTGGGGGCCTGCAAGGGCAATGCCCGCTCCCTCTGCCTGGATCTCTGGGATCAGAACCAGCACGTGGCCAGGACGAGCTGTTTCCGGTTCACGCCGCCGACCCACACGGTCTCGGCCGTGGCCCAGGCGCTGCGCGCCCACGATGGGGAGGGCGGCTCGGCCGCCAGATTGGAAAGGTATCGGCGGAACTGGAGGTGCTTGGTCGAGCGGATGCGCAGCTTCGGTTTCCGGACCCTGCTGCCGGACACGATTGCCGCGCCGATTGCGGCCGTGTTCCGCGAGCCCGACGACCCGGCCTACGATTTCGACGCGTTTTACCTCGCCATGTTGGAGCGCGGACTCGACATCTATCCGGGGCCGCTGGCGGTGCAGCGCACGTTCCGCATCGGCTGCATCGGGACGGTGACCGAGCACGACATGCGCCGCGCGGCCGATGCCGTGCGCGAGACGCTCACGGCGCTCGGCGTCCGGGCGTTCGGCGCGGCGCGGGCGCGGCCCGCGCCCGTCGCGTCCATCGTTCCGAACCGCTGCCTCGTGCCGAGCCACGACCGGGCGCTTTGATGCCAGAACGGAGACTGACATGACGATGCATCACGACGGCAACAGGGTTTTGGCCAACAGGTCCGCGCAGACATTGCCCCTTGTCCCGTCCCCGGAGCTGGAGGAGCGTCTGAGGGAGCTGATCTCCCTTCGCGGCGAGATCGAGGCGCTCAGGACCGAGCAGGACAGGCTGCTCAGCGAGAATCAGGAGCTGAAGGCGCGCTGCGCCGGGCTCCTGCCGGTTCAGGATCGCCTCGCGCCCTTCGCCGATACGCGCATGCCGGTCTACATCTCGCAGAGCTTCCGGCCGCTGGCCAACCCGGTCCAGGGCCGCAGCAGCGAGAAGGTTCTCATCTGCTCGATCCCGAAGGCGGGCACCTATCTCTTCTCGAGGGTGCTGGAGCTGATGGGCCTGGAGCCCACGCGCCTGCATCTCTATACGACGCTCGTGCGCGACTACCGGTTCTCCACCGTCGAGCAGTTCCAGCACGAGGGCCACAAGGTCCGCTTTCGCATCCCGATGAACGAGTCGCTCAAGCTGATCCAGCCCGGGCAATTCGCCGTCAGCCATTTCGAGCGGTCGTTCCAGACCATCGACCTGCTTCAGGATTTCAAGATCGTCTTCCTGTATCGCGAGATGAGAGACGCGGTCGTCTCCTACGAGCGGTTCATCGCCGCCACCAGCTACGGCACATCCCGGACGAACGCCTGGCGCCATATGCCCGATGGGCCCGACAAGATGCTCCATTTCTTCGACGATATCGGCAGCATCTACTTCGACAGCATGTGTCATCCCGTGCTCGGCTGGTTCGGCCAGCCGGGCGTCCTGAGTCTCTCCTTCGAGGAAATCAACGGGGATTGGGGCCCCGAGGCCCAGCTGGAGGCCGTGCAGCGCCTTTACGACCACTGCCAGATCGACGGGGTCAAGATCAATGCCTCGAAGCTGCTGTCCGACGTTCTCGGCAAGGAGACGAACACCTGGTCGGGCGCGCGGACGAACTGGAAAAAGTCCTGGAACGACGAGGTCGAGCGCCGCTTCGTCGAGTTCGGCGGCGGGCTGATCAACAAGCGCCTCGGCTTTGGCGACTGAAGCTGAAAAGCGCGGTAACTCGCCTTCGTGCGTCTGGCCCGCCTTCGCCAAGGCTACGGCGGGCAGCCTTCGCCGTATGCTGCAAGGTCGAACCAAGTTGCACGGCCATGGGCGAATTCGGACTGGCTTGCCAGCCGAAGCCTTGGCGAAGGCTGGCTACCAGAGGTGACGCTTGGCGAAAGCACGGCCGGAGCCGGACTTCAGGTATGCCTCGAACTCAACGGCGCGCTGATCATCGCGGAAAGCGAAGTATGCGACCAGTGCCCAGGGTTTGTACTTCGACGTGTGAGGGGACTGTCCTGCATTGTGCGCTTGCAGGCGTGCTTTGATGTCCGATGTCAGGCCGACATATCGCTTGCCCGGATGTGCGGTGCTCTCAAGGAGATAGACGTACCGCATGCGTTGGTCCGCAGACATCATGTGTCGGATGGTTTGACGGTAACTCGCCTTCGTGCGTCTGGGCCGGCGCGATCCGAGGGGGGAGTGGCCCGCCTTCGCCAAGGCTACGGCGGGCAGCCTTCGCCGTATGCTGCAAGGTCGAACCAAGTTGCACGGCCATGGGCGAATTTGGGCTGGCTTGCCAGCCGAAGCCTTGGCGAAGGCTGGTGGAGCCGAGGGGAATCGAACCCCTGACCTCGACATTGCGAACGTCGCGCTCTCCCAACTGAGCTACGGCCCCTGAGGTCGGTGATCTGAGCGCCATTTAGGGTGCGCCCCCGATGCCTGTCAAGCGATCCGCCCGCCTTCTTCGGGGGGCCTGGGCCGGCGGGCCGCTCAGTAGGCCTTGCGGCCACCGCGGCTGGCGGCTACATGATGCCTGCGCTAGTCGGAGAAGGTGGGCCGAATGATCCCGTTGATAAATTTCATCGTGATGCTGATCAATCTCTATATTTGGGTGATCATCATCAGTGCGGTGCTGAGCTGGCTGATCGCGTTCAACGTGGTGAACATGCAGAACAGCGTCGTGCACATGATTGCGGATTTCCTGTATCGGATCACCGAGCCGGCCTTGCGGCCCATCCGACAGTTCCTCCCCAATCTCGGCGGCATCGACATCTCGCCCATCGTCCTGATCCTCGTGCTGATCTTCATTCGCAACGTCGTCCTGATCGGCTGGGCGGTGCCGCTCTTCATCTGACGTGTCGTGTCCGGCGCCGGGACAGGGCCTTTCAGGGCCAGCCCGTCCGGGCTCGCGGTGACGGTCCGCCTGACGCCCAACGCGCGTGCGGACGCGATTCTCGGCGTCGACCGCGCCGGCACGCCGGCCGCGCTGAGGGCCAAGGTCCGGGCCGTGCCGGAGAAGGGCAAGGCCAATGCCGCGCTGATCGGGCTGATGGCCGGATGGCTCGGCGTGCCGCGCACCTCCGTGACCTGCGTCGCCGGCGGCAAGTCCAGGGTCAAGACCCTGGAGATCGAAGGCGAGAGCAATGATCTGATTACCAGAATCAATGAGCGCCTGGACGCCATGGCGCGGTAAGTCTCGGGCGATACCTTTGGTGGAGCGAGGTAGGTACGCCCGCTTCGAACAGCGCAGGCGCTAGCTTCGGGAGGGAGACATGGGGGACGCGCGCATCATCGACGGCAAGGCTCTGGCGGCGGAGGTGCGGGCGCGCATCGCCGTGGCGGCGGCGGACTTGAAGACGAAGCACGGCTTCACGCCCGGTCTCGCCGTCGTGCTGGTCGGCGAGAACCCGGCGAGCCAGGTCTATGTCCGCTCCAAGAAGAAGCAGACGGTCGAGACCGGCATGGCCTCCTTCGACCACACGCTGCCGGCCGAGACGGCCGAGGAGGAGCTGCTGGCGCTGGTCGACCGGCTCAACGCCGACCCCGAGGTGCACGGCATTCTGGTGCAGCTTCCCCTGCCCGACCAGATCGACGCCGATAAGGTACTGGAGCGCATCGACCCGGCGAAGGACGTGGACGGCTTCCATCCCATGAACGCCGGCCGGCTCTCCACCGGCCAGCCCGCGCTGGTGCCCTGCACGCCCGTGGGCAGCGTGTTGCTGGCCAAGCAGGCCCGGCCGGACCTGACCGGCCTCGAGGCGGTGGTGATCGGGCGCTCCAACATCGTCGGCAAGCCGGTGGCGCAGCTTCTCCTGCAGGAGAACTGCACCGTGACCATCGCCCACTCGCGCACGCGCGACCTGCCGGGCGTGACGCGCCGCGCCGATCTGGTGATCGCCGCCGTCGGCCGGCCGGAGATGGTCAGGCGCGACTGGATCAAGCCCGGCGCCACCGTGATCGACGTCGGCATCAACCGCATCGAGGCGGACGGCGGCAAGTCCCGCCTGGTCGGCGACGTCGCCTTCGACGAGGCAGCCGAGGTCGCCGGCGCCATCACGCCGGTCCCCGGCGGCGTCGGCCCGATGACCATCGCCTGCCTCCTGCGCAACACCGTGCAGGCCGCCTGCGCCATCGAGGGCGTGGCCCTGCCGGAGGTTTAGGGCCTCTCGTCCGTCTGTCAGCCCGGCCCCACACTCCGTCATTCCTGCGAAAGCAGGAATCCATTCCACATCGCCACGTTGCAGGGACCATCGGATCAAACGCTAGCCTCTCGCGGATCACCGTCGGAGTCCTTCGTTCCGTGGCAAACGCCAATGGATTCCTGCTTTCGCAGGAATGACGGGGGAGGTGGACGGGCCGGGGCAAGTCCGAAGGGCCTATCGCCAATATCCATTGGTGGCGGCGACCGTGCCGAAATGCACGGCGACGACGTGCGACGCCGCGGTCAGCGAGTCGGCGTTGTTGGCGTAGTCCGCGCGCAGCGCTTCCCGGATTTGGGCGTCGGGCTGGGTCATCTTCACGGCCATGCGCGCGAGCTTGACGGCGAGGTCGTAGCCCTCCTGGGGCGTCTCGGTGATCAGCGTGGGTAGCCAGGCGTCGGTCATGGTGGGGCACTCCTGTCTTTGCTGCCGCGAGCGGCGATCGCGGTCCATGACCGGTCAGATGGGGACGGCGTCACTAAAAGCAATATTAAAAATACATCTTTTAAGCCAAAATCGCACGCCAGCCGTCATGGATCGGTCAGCCGGCCGTGCCTCGCTCAGTCGGTCCCCTCGACGATGACGAAGTCGGAATCGGCATAGGCGTGGCGCAGCTTGGCCGCCGCCGCGTATTCCGGCGAGTGGTAGCAGGCCTTGGCGGTCTCGAAGCTGTCGAATTCGACGACCACGTTGCGCTCCCGCGCCGGCCCCTCGACCTCCGCATACTGGCCGCCGCGCACGACGAAGGTGGCGCCGTACTTCTCGAAGGCGGGCCGCGCCGCCTCCAGATATTTCGGATAGTTGTCCGGGTCCGTGACCGTCACATGCGCGATCCAATACCCCTTGGCCATAGGCACCTCCCAACGCGTGCTGGACGAAACCGGCGCCGCTGCGGCACCGGCAGGAGCCTTATACCAGCGGGGAGAGGGGCGTGTGCGCTCAATCGCAAAGCGCTCTCACGCCTGCGCCGCGATCTCCGCGACGAAGGCCTCGGCCGCCGCGCGCGGGTCCTCGGCCTGGGTGATCGGGCGGCCGACCACCAGATAGTCGGCGCCGTCGCCGATGGCGCGGGCCGGCGTCATGACCCGCGCCTGATCGCCCTCCGCGTCCTCCGTCAGCCGGATGCCGGGCGTCACGATCAGCGCGTCGGGGCCCAGCTCGTCGCGGATGCGCGCGGCCTCCTGTCCCGAGGCGACGACGCCGTCGAAGCCCGCCTCCGCCGCCAGCCAGGCGCGCCGCGCCACCAGCCGCGCCGGCGACATGTGGATGCCCTGCTCCTCCAGATCGTCCTCGGTCAGGTTGGTCAGCACGGTGACGGCCAGCAGCTTCAGCTCGCTCCCGCCCCGGCCCCGGACCGCGGCGTCCAGGGTCTTGCGGTCGGTGCCGTGCACCGTGAGAAAGGTGGCGCCCAGCTCCGCGATGTTGGCGGTCGCCCGCTCCACCGTGTTGCCGATGTCCTGCAGCTTGGCGTCGAAGAAGACACGCTTGCCTGCGGCCACCAGGCCGCGCGCGAACGCGCCGCCGCCCACGAACAGAAGCTCGAGCCCGATCTTGTAGACGCCCACGGCGTCGTCGAGCCGCTCGACCAGCGCCTGCGCATCCGCGACGCGGGGCACGTCGAGGGCAACGATCAGTCGGTCCTTCGGTGCGATCATGATGCCGATACTAATGCGTCAGCTTGGTCGCCGCCACGGCCAGATCCTCGATCAGGCGCTTGAACATGTCCTGCAGGCCCTTGTCCGTCAGGTGGCCGTCCTCGCCGAAGGCGTCGCCCGCCCGGGCCACCGCGACCTGGCCCGGCAGCACCAGCGCGCCGAGGCCGATCTGCAGCACCTGGCGCACGGTCATCAGGCCGCGAATGCCGCCATAGCCGCCGGGCGAAGCGGCGCCGATGGCGAAGACGCGGGTCTTGAAGACCTGCAGCGGCGGCTCGTCCTCGGCGCGCACGCGCGAGACCCAGTCGAGGCTGTTCTTCAGGAGCGGCGTGATGGAGGAGTTGTATTCGGGACAGGCGATGAAGACGCCCTGATGCACCAGCAGCAGGTTCTTCAGCTGCTCGGCGGTCTCGGGCGGGCCTTCGGCCGCCTCCAGGTCGCCGTCGTAGAGCGGCATCGGATAGTCGCCGAGATCGGCGAAGGTGCTGGGCAGCCCGTTGGCCTGGGCGATGTCGGCGCCGAGCCGCGCCAGCCGCTTGTTGAACGACTGCTCGCGCGCGCTGCCCGCGAGAAACAGAAGCCGGACGTGCTCGCTCATGGATGGTTTTTCCGGTTGGTCGTGCCGGGGGAAAGGGAGGGTGAGCCCCTTTCAGCAAATCTAATCGCCGATGCCGTCGAAGAACTCCTTGACCCGCGCGAAGAAGCCCGAGGACTCCGGGTTCGTGCTGTCGGTGGAGGCCTGCTCGAACTCCTTCAGGATGTCCTTCTGCTTGCGCGTCAGGTTGCGCGGCGTCTCGACCTCGACCTGGATGTACATGTCGCCGAGCGTCTTGGAGCGCAGCACCGGCATGCCCTTGCCGCGCAGGCGGAACTGGCGGCCGGTCTGGGTGCCTTCGGGCACCTTGACGCGGGTGCGCCCGCCCTCGACCGTCGGCACCTCGATCTGGCCGCCGAGCGCGGCGGTGGCCATGGAGATGGGCACGCGGCAGAAGATGTCGGCGCCGTCGCGCTGGAAGAACTCATGCGGCTTGATGGCCAGGAAGATGTAGAGGTCGCCGGCCGGCCCGCCGCGCATGCCGGCCTCGCCCTCGCCGGCGAGCCGGATGCGGGTGCCGTCCTCGACGCCGGCCGGGATGTTGACCGAGAGCGTGCGCTCCTTGGTGACGCGGCCGAGCCCCTGGCAGGCGGGGCAGGGGTCCTCGATCATCTCGCCCCGGCCCTGGCAGGTCGGGCAGGTGCGCTCGATGGTGAAGAAGCCCTGGCTGGCACGCACCTTGCCTTCGCCGCCGCAGGTGCGGCAGGCCGTCGGCGCCGTGCCGGCGCGCGCGCCCGAGCCGCCGCAGCTGTCGCAGATGACGCTGGAGGGCACGCGGATCTGCGCCGTCTTGCTGGTGAAGGCCTCGGACAGCGAGATCTCCATGTTGTAGCGCAAATCGCCGCCGCGCTCGTGGCCCGAGCGGGGCCGGCCGCGCCGGCCGCCCATGAACTCGCCGAACAGGTCGTCGAAGATCTCCGACATGGAGGCCGAGAAGTCGGCGCCGAAGCCGTGCGGATGCCCGCTGCCGCCCATGCCGCCCTCGAAAGCCGCATGGCCGAAGCGGTCGTAGGCCGCCCGCTTCTCCGGGTCCTTCAAGGCCTCGTAGGCCTCGTTCACCTCCTTGAAGCGCTGCTCCGCGCCTGCGTCGTCCGGGTTGCGGTCCGGGTGGTACTGCTTGGCGAGCCGGCGGAAGGCGCCTTTCAGCTCCTTCTCGTCGGCGTCCCGGGAGACGCCCAATACGTCGTAGTAGTCGCGCTTCGACATGAGCTGTTATGTCAGGCCGGGCACGGGGCAAGGCCCCGTGCCGTGCGCCTCACGGTCCATATGGGAGGTGTCGGGCCGGCCCGTCCGGCGTCCGCGCGGTCTGCGGTCGGAAGCTGCGGGCGCCGTAACGGGCATCGTCGCCGGGCCTCAAGCCGACTTCTTGTCTTCGTCGTCCTTGACTTCCTCGAAGTCGGCGTCGACGACGTCCTCGTTCGAGCTCGGGCCGTCCGGGCCGCCGTCCTCCGGGCCCGCATCGCCCGGGCCGGCGCCGCCGTCCTGCTGCTGGCCGGCCTGGTACATGGCCTCGCCGAGCTTCATGGAGGCCTGGGCCAGGGCGTCGGCCTTCTGCTTGATCTGCTCCAGGTCGTCGCCCTCCAGCGCCGACTTGAGATCCTGCACGGCCGCCTCGACGGTGCTCTTGTCGGCCTCGGCGACCTTGTCGCCGAGGTCGGAGAGCGTCTTCTCCGTCTGGTGGATCAGCGACTCGGCCTGGTTCTTCACCTCGACCGTCTCGCGCCGCTGCTTGTCCTCCTCGGCATGCGCCTCGGCGTCGTGCACCATCTGCTCGATATCGGCGTCGGAGAGGCCGCCGCTGGCCTGGATGCGGATCGACTGCTCCTTGCCGGTGGCCTTGTCCGTGGCCGCCACGTTGACGATGCCGTTGGCGTCGATGTCGAAGGTGACCTCGATCTGCGGCACGCCCCTGGGCGCCGGCGGAATGCCGACCAGGTCGAACTGGCCGAGCATCTTGTTGTCCGCCGCCATCTCGCGCTCGCCCTGGAAGACGCGGATGGTCACCGCGTTCTGGCTGTCTTCCGCCGTCGAGAAGACCTGGCTCTTCTTGGTGGGGATGGTGGTGTTGCGCTCGATCAGCCGGGTGAAGACGCCGCCCAGCGTCTCGATGCCCAGCGACAGCGGCGTGACGTCGAGC
>JAKSBI010000683.1 GCA_022361215.1 Hyphomicrobiales bacterium
ACCGATGATCAATCCGGCGACAAGCGAAAGAATGTCCATGATGTCCTCCCGGGATAGCCCCGAGCCGCCCCAGTCGAGGGAAGTATACCGATTCGGCAAGGCGGGGTCTCATGGACCAAGGCCAGTTGTCCCCATCGGCTTGGGTTTTGCCGGGGAGTTGAAACAAGATCGGCTCATGTATGGCGGGCAGCGTGCTTGCCAGTCATAGGGACACGGACGGCTCTGCGGCGGGTCCGGCCGACCGCTTGGACTATTGAGCCCCGCGGAACCTCCGCACTGGCCCGCAGACCGACCTTCTCTTAAGGTCTGGTGTCCATTCTCCCGGACCCTGCACCCGCCACAGCCCCTATGACAAAGCTAGCTCCCGAACTCGAAGCCGTCGCGACGCTTCACCATGCCTACTTCACCGGTCTCGTGCTGACGCTGGTCACCCGGCGCTCCGCCGAGGATGCGGCGCGCTGGACTCATGCCGTGTTCCGTCACCAGCACGAGGAGAAGTTCCTGTCGAGTTTCGAGAAGCTCGGCCTCGCCGACTTGCCGCACGCGGTGGCCTGCGCCACCTACCACTATCTGTCCAATGCCATTGGCGGCGTGCCCGTGGAGTTCATGAAGGAAAGCGAGAAGAAGGCTTGGGTCCGCTTTCCACCGCCACGCTGGCTCTGGCAGGGTCCGGCGCTTTGCGGCATTCCTGGGATCGTCTCCCGAGCGATCCTGACCGGCTGGTATGCGCAAAATGGCGTCACGCTCGGCAATCCTCGTCTCGGCTTCGTTTGTACGGCACAGACTATGGAGGGCGGCCACGGCCTTGCCGGTTACTTTCTCGAATACGACCGGGACCTCGCTCCGGAGGAGCGATTGCTGTTCCGTCCCGGCGAGATGCCACCGCCCTTCGACCCGGAGCAGGCACCGAAGCCGCCGGCGGACCAATGGCCGGCGGAGCGCCTCGCCAAGGCGAAGCGGAACTACGCCATGGAATATGTGCGCTCCGGCCTGCCGCGGCTGGCCGAGCTGTTCGGTCCCGCGGACGCCGCCTATCTCGGCCGTGTGGCAGGTCAGCTGATCGGTGCGCAGTACTATCGCGAGATCGCAGAAGCGTTGGGTATCGCGGGGCAGGGACCTCGCGATTTCGCCGACTGGATGGCGGGCCTCGCGGCCGGCGAAGGGGATGACCTGTCAGTCGAGGTCGCGAGCGAAGCCGTCCTCGTCAACCGTCCGCATTGGCGGCTGATGCGTGGCATCGAGGGCTTGCCGACCGCCGTCTTCGAGGCCTGGAACGGTCTCTTCGAGGGCGCGCTCATGGCGCACAATCGATTTCTGGTGCTGGAAGTCTTGGCGCGGCGCGACTATGGCGACGAAGCCTTCGTCTGGCGCATCCGGGAACGCCGGATGACGTGAGCCGGACGGCCTGTTGCTCTGGAAATCTCTGAAAAAACTAGAGAAATATCTGCGACAGCCCATGGCTGTCCGCTCCCCTTCCAGACTGAACACCGTATTCAGCCTGCGTTCACTTGGGACAGGATTGGGGACGCGGACATGATGCGGACCATCTTTCGGATAGCCGTCGCCCTGACGGTGCTCGTCGCCGGCGCGTCATCGGCATTTGCGGCCAAGCGCGTGGCGCTGGTCGTCGGCAATGCCGCCTATGAA
>JAKSBI010000829.1 GCA_022361215.1 Hyphomicrobiales bacterium
CCGCCGAATTCGGCCAGGCACCGCGCCGCGCGGAGGCCGATCCGACGGATCGGACAACCCTGGTTAGAGCAAAGCAATCTTAAGTTGCAGCCGTATTTTTTCTCGTAAATTCAATATAATTCGACCCGATCAAATCGATGAAAATTCGATTCAATCCCGCCACATCTCCTTCAAATCCGCTTTAGCGAAGCCGATCTACGATCGCTGCACTCTGAATTGATGCAAGAATTCGGACGCGCTGGACTGCGATCTTGGAAAACCTGGAAGATAGAAGCAGCCAAAGGGCCAAGGTCGCGATGTGGGCGGTCGTGAGCGATCCCAACCGGCTCTGCAACATCGACTGTCTGGTCCGCGACGCCAGCCTGAGCGGCTGCAAGATCGTGTCCAGCCTGGTCGCCGACCTGCCGGACGAGGTGCGCGTTCAGATCCTCGGGCTGCCGACGGCGATCCAGGGCCGCATCGTCTGGCGCGACGCCAGGATGGCCGGCGTCCGGTTCGTGTGGGACGCGCCGAAGGACCTGGACCGGCGCGGCGATCGCCGGGTCACCACGCAGTTTCCCGTCGCCGTCTCGGACCGCGACCGTCGGCGCACGGTGCGCGGCCTGATCGGCGATGCCAGCGCTTCCGGCTGCCGCATCGAGCTCGACCAGCTCGCCCTGCTGCCCGACGAAATCTGGCTTCGGGTCGAGGGCCTGACCGGCGAGATCCGGGGCCGCATCGTCTGGCGCAAGGGCCGGGAGGCCGGCGTCCGGCTGCTCTGGAGCGCCGACAGCCGCCTGGCGGGCCGGCACCGCGGGCGCCGCTAGCCGGGCTAGCCCTGACGGAAGTGCTTCGAGAGCTTCAGGCCCTGGGCCTGGTAGTGGGAGCCGATGCCCTGGCCGTAGAGCTGGTCGGGCCGCTCGGTCAGGGGCTCGTAGATCAGCCGGCCGATGATCTGCCCGTCCTCCAGGATGAACGGCACCTTGTGGCTGCGCACCTCCAGGACGGCGCGGGCGCCCTCGCCGCCGGCGGCATCGTGGCCGAAGCCCGGATCGAAGAAGCCCGCATAGTGCACCCGGAACTCCCCCACCAGCGGATTGAACGGCACCATCTCCGCGGCGTGGGTCGGCGGCACGTGGACGGCCTCCTTCGAGGCCAGGATGTAGAACTGGTCCGGGTCCAGGATCAGCCGCTTCTCGTTGCGCGCGACGATCGGCTCCCAATAGTCCAGCACCTCGCAGGCCCCCGGCGCGTCGACGTCGACGAGCCCCGTATGCCGCTTGGCCCGGTAGCCGATCAGGCCCGTCTCCGGATCGCCCGCCAGATCGACGGAGAGCGCCACGCCGCCCGCGATATCCACGTCCCGGGCCGAGACCAGGCCCTGCTCGCGATGCAGGTCCATCAGCGCCGCGTCGCTGGCCGCCACCTCGCCCTGCCGGAAGCGGATCTGCGACAGCCGCGACCCGGTCCGGACCAGCACGGAGAAGGTCTGCGGGCAGATCTCGGCATAGAGCGGTCCCGCATAGCCGGCGTCGACCTGATCGAAGGCCCGGGCGCCGTCGGCGATGACGCGCGTGAACACGTCGAGGCGGCCCGTGGAGCTCTTCGGGTTGCAGGCGGCGGAGTGATCCGGGCCGAGCGCCAGGGACTCGAGCAGCGGCACGATGTAGACGCAGCCCGTCTCCAGCACCGCGCCGGCCCGCAGATCGATCTCGTGCAGCGCCAGGGAGCGCAGCTTGTCCGCGACGCAGATGTCCGGACCGGGCAGAAAGCTGGCGCGGATGCGAAAGGCCGTGGTGCCCAGCCGCAGGTCGAGGCTCGCCGGCTGCACCTGCCCCGGCACGACCGCCTCGGCACAGCGGATCTCGCCCGCATCCATCAGCCTGAGGATGACCTGTCCCGGCAGGATGCCGCCCGCCTCGGTGCTCGTAGCTGCGTCCACGTCGATCCGCTCTTGAAGTTTCGGCGCCGCCATCTCAATCCCCTCCGCACTATCCCTCTAGACCAACACCCCCCTTGACGCCAAGCGCCGTTCCCGCGTAAATCACAGGAACAACGTGGTGATTTGGCCGGCCGGCTTGCAGCCACGTAAAACAACTCGCTAAAAGGCCGACGTGCGAACCCGGTCTTGTGGCGATTGCCCGGCCGGGGTTTTTTGTGCGTTACGGAGGACGGATTCCATGGTCGCACTTGAAGAGCAGGACCGGCGGGCCGAGGACTGGCGGTCCGGCACCACCCTGGTACACGGCGGTTGCCTGAGAAGCCCGTTCGGCGAGACGTCCGAGGCGCTCTTTCTGAACTCGGGCTTCGTCTACGAGACGGCGGAGGAGGCCGAGGCCCGCTTCAAGGGCGAGGCGGAGGGCTATGTCTACAGCCGCTACGCCAACCCCACCGTCTCCATGTTCGAGCAGCGCATCTGCGCGCTCGAAGGCGCCGAAGCCGCCCGCGGCACGGCGAGCGGCATGGCCGCGGTGACCGCCGCCATGCTCTGCCAGCTCCAGGCCGGCGACCATGTGGTCTCGGCGCGCGCGCTGTTCGGGAGCTGCCGCTACGTGGTCGAGGACCTGCTGCCGCGCTTCGGCGTCGAGTCGACGCTCGTCGACGGCCGCGACATCGCGGCCTGGCGCGCCGCCGTCCGGCCCAACACCAAGCTCTTCTTCTTCGAGACCCCGACCAACCCCACCCTCGAGCTGGTCGACATCCAGGCCGTGTCGGAGCTGGCGCACGAGACCGGCGCCCAGGTCGTGATCGACAACGTGTTCGCCACGCCGATGCTGCAGAAGCCCTTGGCGCTCGGTGCCGACATCGTGGTCTATTCCGCCACCAAGCATATCGACGGCCAGGGGCGCTGCCTCGGCGGCGTGGTGCTTGGCGCCGAGGACTTCGTCGAGGAGAAGCTGCACGACTTCCTCAAGCACACCGGCCCGGCCATGAGCCCGTTCAACGCCTGGGTGCTGCTGAAGGGGCTGGAGACCCTGCCGCTCAGGGTCGAGCGCCAATGCGCCTCCGCCGCCATGGTCGCCGACTTTCTGGCCGAGCGGCCCGAGGTGCACAAGGTCTACTTCCCCGGCCGCAAGGAGAACCATCAGCACGCCATCGCCGGCCGGCAGATGACGGCGGGCGGCCCGCTGGTCTCCTTCGACATCGCCGGCGGCAAGGCGGCCGCCTTCCGCTTCCTGAATGCGCTGCAGATCGTCAAGATCTCCAACAATCTGGGCGACACCAAGAGCCTGGTGACCCATCCGGCCACCACCACCCATCAGCGGCTCGACGAGCAGGCGCGCGCCGAGCTCGGCATTTCCGACGCGCTCATGCGGCTGTCGCTCGGCCTCGAGGACATCTCGGACCTGCTCGGCGATATTGACCAGGCGCTCTCGGCTTCTAGAATCTGAGTCGAAAACTCAAGAGGCGACGTTACCGGGGACGTCGGCGCAGATACGACAGGTGGGCGAGCCCATGTATGAATCGACCACTCGGCATATCCGCGTGCGCGTCGAGCCGTACTACGTGGAGGAGGAGTCGGTGCCGAAGGAGGGCTATTTCTTCTGGCACTATACGGTCGAGATCGAGAACCGGGGCACGGAGAGCGTGCAGCTGCGCTCCCGCTACTGGCGCATCACCGACGACCAGGGCCGCACCCAGGAGGTGCGCGGCGCCGGCGTCGTGGGCGAGGAGCCGGTGATCTCGCCGGGCAGCTCGTTCAGCTACACCAGCGGCGCGCCGCTGCCCACCGCGTCGGGCTTCATGGTCGGCTCCTACCAGATGGAGAGCGCGTCGGGCGAGCTGTTCGACGTCGACGTCCCGCCGTTCTCCCTCGACAGCCCCCACGCCCGGCAGACCGTCAATTGAGCGCCTGCCGCGGGGGCCACGGGCCATGATCCGGACCCTTTCGCCGCCATGATCGACATGAGGCCGGTTCTGCTTGTCGTCGGCGTCCTGCTGGCGACGCTCGGCTGCGCCATGATGCTGCCGGCCCTCTACGACCTGACCATCGGCAACGAGGACTGGCTGATCTTCGCGGCCGCGTCGATGCTGACGCTGTTCGTCGGCATCGGGCTGGCCTTCGCCAACCGGGGCCGCACCGCCTCCTTCTCCATCAAGCAGGCCTTCCTGCTGACCAACCTGTCATGGCTGGCCATGACCGCCTTCGGCGCGCTCCCCTTCGCCTGGTCCCAGCTCGAGATCAGCTATACCGACGCCTTCTTCGAGGCCATGTCGGGCATCACCACCACCGGCGCCACGGTCCTGACCAAGCTCGACGAGGCCCCGCCGGGCATCCTCCTGTGGCGCGGCCTCTTACAATGGCTCGGCGGGCTCGGCATCATCGTGATGGCGATCTCGGTGCTGCCGCTGCTGCAGGTGGGCGGCATGCAGCTCTTCCGCGTCGAGGGCTTCGAGACCGAGGGCAAGATCATGCCGCGGGCGACGCAGATCGCCGGCTCCCTCAGCGCGCTCTATTTCGGCGCCACGTGCCTGTGTGCCGCTTCATACGTCCTCGCCGGCATGAACGTGTTCGACGCCGTGGTGCATTCCATGACCACCATCGCCACCGGCGGCTTCTCGACCCGGGACGCCTCCATGGCCTATTTCAGCAGCCCGGCCATCGAGTTCGTCGCCGTCATCTTCATGATCGTCGGCAGCCTGCCCTTCGTGCTCTATCTGAGGGCGCTCAGGGGCAATGCGGGCACGATCTTCGCGGACTCGCAGGTGCGCTGGTTCTTCGGCGCGCTGGCCATCTTCACCGTCCTCGCCTGGCTCTCCTACGAGACCGCCCTCGGCGAGCCGCTGGAGACGCGCCTCCTGACCATCGTCTTCAACGTCACCTCGATCATGACCGGCACCGGCTACGCCACCACCGCCTACGACAACTGGAGCAGCATGGCCGTGGTCCTGTTCTTCATCCTGATGTTCATCGGCGGCTGCTCGGGCTCCACCTCCTGCGGCATCAAGATCTTCCGCTTCCAGGTCATCTTCCAGACCATCCGCTGCCGGCTGCAGAGCCTGGTCTACCCCAACGGCGTCTTCGTCGAGGAGTATAACGGCTCCCCCATCCCCGACACGGTGACCAGCGCGGTCATGGGCTTCTTCTTCGTCTTCCTGCTCTGCTTCGCCGTCACCGCCGGGCTCCTGAGCCTGCTCGGCCTCGACCTGATCACCTCGCTCTCGGCCGCGGCCTCCGCGGTCGCCAATGTGGGCCCGGGCCTCGGCGCCACGGTCGGCCCCGCCGGCAACTACGCCACCCTGCCCGACGCGGCCAAATGGATCCTCTCCTTCGCCATGCTCCTCGGCCGCCTGGAGATTTTCACCGTCATCGTCCTCTTCGCCCCGGCCTTCTGGCGGGCGTAGCGCCTTTTCCCGCTCGATAGGCCCCACCCACCCGCGGGAATGACGGGGAGGAGCGCGGATGGCGATAGGGGGGCGACGGCTGTTTCTTTATCGCTCGCGGCTGTTCCTCGCTGCGCTCGGGCCTGCGCGGGCGCCCGAGACCAGGACCGGTTCCCGTGCGGCGGACTCACGAGCGGTTAAGGACCGATGCTGCCTCTCGATGGTTCTACCATCGGTCTCGGGGTGCCATGCGGACG
>JAKSBI010000248.1 GCA_022361215.1 Hyphomicrobiales bacterium
GCTCCCGGCGCCAGAGCGTGACCGAGACGCTGGCCAAGTCGGTGGCGCGGTCGGTCGGCTCCGCGCTCGGGCGCGCCATCATCCGGGGCGTGCTCGGCAGCTTGAAAAGAGGGTTCTAGGGCCTGTTGAGACTTACGTTGTGGTGCTGATGGTTCGTGGCAGGCATGCGGCGAAAGTCGAACAGACGTGACGCAAATTCGTCGAATTCTTGGCGGACCCTAATGTGGCGCCATTGTGGCCGGCCCCATGCGACGTCACCCAACGGGACTGAATGACGCGGGTCGAGCCTCAATTGGGAGGATAGGCGCGACAATCATGGAGGCAGCTACGACTTAGCGAAGCTTGGGAGTGGGTGCTCCAAGGCCGTGCGCAAACAGGGACCGCAGGCCGGGGAGCCCCATGGGGTTGAGGCTTCTTGTTTGGCCGCGTGCGGGCTGCGTGGACCCCACCGAAGAGGTGTCGCGTCCGCTCTCACCGGTGCGTGTTAAAAGGAGGGAGCCTTTATGACACAGCTCACAGTCGTGTCGCGCCTGCTGGTGGGCGCGGCAATCATCTTCACATTGACCACGGCACCGCCGGTGCAGGCCCAGCAGGGCGAGCCGGCGCTGTCCACGAAATGGGAGAAAGCCAAACGAGACCGCAACCGCAGCTCGGTGACGGTCATCTCCGGCGGCATCCGCGGCACCTATATCCGGTTCGCCACCGATCTCGCCAACGTGCTCGACGACCTGAAGGGCAACGAGATGCGCGTGCTGCCGATCGCGGGGCGCGGCGGCGGACAGAACGTCCTCGATGTGCTGTTCCTGAAGGGCATCGACATGGGCATCACCCAGCAGGACCACCTGACCTTCTTCAAGCAGAAGGATCCGGTCCTGTTCGGCAATATCGACAAGCGCATCCGCTACATCACGAAGCTCTACAACGCCGAGTTCACCATGGTGGCCCGTAAGGAGATCAAGAGCTTCGAGGATCTGAAGGGCAAGACCGTCAATCTGTGGCGGCCCTGGAGCGCCACGGATATCGGCGGCCAGACGATCCTGAAGCTGCTCGGCCTCGACAAGGACGTGAAGATCGTCCACATCGATACCGGCTCGGGTCTGGAGAAGGTCAAGAGCGGCGAGATCGCGGGAACGGTGCTGCTTGCCGGTGCCCCGATCGGCGGCTTCAAGGACCTGCAGGCATCCGAGGGGCTGCACTTCGTGCCGCTCGACGCCCAGTCGCTGCCCAACCGCGATTTCTCGAAGCTCCTCGAGGTCTACCTGCCGACCCGACTGAAGCATGAGGACTATCCGGGCATGATCCCGGCCGGCCAGTCCGTGCCCACGGTGGCCAGCGGCGCCGTGCTGGCGGTCTACAACTGGCCGGAGAACACCGAGCGCTATCGTAAGGTGGCGGGCTTCGTGAAGCGCTTCTTCGACAACTTCGAGAAGTTCCGGCAGGAGCCGCGCCATCCGAAGTGGAAGGAGATCAACCTGGCGGCCAAGATCCCCGGCTGGACCCGCTTCAAGGCGGCCGAGGAGTGGCTTGCGGTCAAGCGCCAGCCCCCCGCGGCCGGCGCGGATGCCGGCGACATGCGGGTGGCCTTCGACCGCTTCGTGAAGCGCTATGCGCGCATCTCCGGCGGCGGTCAGCTGTCCTCCAGGGAGCGCGATCAGCTGTTCCGGCAGTTCTATCAGATGTGGCAAAGCCGGAACCAGTGAGCGGCGACGCTTGACCGAAGAGTACGGCAGCCTCCTTGGGGGCTCCGAAGCCTTGAGCGCCGGGACATCTGTCCCGGCGCTTATCCTTGCCGGGCGCGCACGATTGATCTTGATCAACGGCGGATCGTCCGGCGCGTGGTCGACTGCTCGGCGTGCCGACTCTATGGTCTCGTTCAACCGGCTGGCCCCGGCGTCGCCGGGCAAGGGGGATATGCATGGTGATTTTGCGAATGTTGGCGGCTGCGCTCTTGCTATCGGCGACGGGCGTCGGCCCTCTCGCCGCCGATGAGCGCGAGCGCTCCGAGGCGGGCCGTGCGCTCGCCGAGCGCCATTGCGCGCGGTGCCATTCCGTCGGCGAGCGCGGCGACAGCCCGCACAAGGATGCCCCGCCGTTCCGCAACTTCGCCAAGATGTGGCCGCTCGAAAATCTCGAGGAGGCGCTCGCCGAGGGGATCGTGACCGGTCACCCGGACATGCCGGCCTTCGTGTTCGAGCCGGATGAGATCGATGCGCTGATCGAGCATCTCCACGACCTGGCGCTCAAGGAGAAGGGGCTCAAGTAGTAGACGCGGTCCGGGCCGTCTCTCCGCGCTCAGCCGAACCCGCCGTTCTGCATCGCCACCATGCAGTAGAGCATGGGGAGGGAGAGCAGCGTGTTCGTCCGCGAGACCAGCATGGCGGTGCGTGCCGCCGCGGCCTTCGCCTCCGCGCTCGCCTCGACCATGCCGAGGGCCTTCCTCTGGTTCGGCCAGATCACCAGCCAGACGTTCAGGAACATGATGGTGCCGAGCCACATGCCGATCCCGATCGGCGTGCTGGCGCCGCCGTCGGTCAGGCCGAGCATGACGGCGTCGGCCAGATAACCGTTCAGCGCGGCAAGGATCAGGCCCGTGGCGAGCGTCGCCACCGCGGCCCAGCGGAACCACCAGAGCACTGCCGGCGCGATCACCTGGCCGATCGCCGGTTTCTGCGCGTCCGGGATCTTCGCCATGCTGGGCATCTGCACGAAGTTGAAATAGTACAGCAGCCCCACCCACATGATGCCGCTGACGACGTGCAGCCAGCGGAACAGGAAGGCCAGCCAGTCCCGATCGAGCGCAAGGCCGTGGCCGAGCAGCAGGCGGACGACGACGACCATGACGATCGTCACCGCCAGGCCGGCCATGACGGTGGCCCTCAGATTGGTCAGAATGCCCTGCATTCCTTGCCGCGATCATCGCCGGATTGATGCCGGCGCCCACCGGAGACCGGCGGGCGCCGGCATGAGCTCGGCCGGAACAGGTCCTAGCTGGCCGCCTCGCAGAGCTCGGCCACGTAGTCCCAGTTGACGAGATTGTCGACCCAGGCCTCGAGATATTTCGGCCGCGCATTGCGGTAGTCGATGTAATAGGAGTGCTCCCAGACATCGCAGCCGAGCAGCGGCGTGGCGCCGTGCACCAGCGGGTTCTCGCCGTTCGGCGTCTTCATCACTTCGAGCTTGCCGTCCTTCATGGCGAGCCAGCACCAGCCCGAGCCGAACTGCGTCAGCCCCGCCTGGATGAAGGCCTCGCGGAAGGCGTCGTAGCCGCCGAGATCGGAATCGACCTTCGCGGCAAGGCTGCCGGGCAGGGTGGATCCGCCGCCGCCCGGCTTCATCCATTTCCAGAAATGGATGTGGTTGTAGTGCTGACCCGCATTGTTGAAGAGGCCGGCATTGGAGCCGTGCGAGGCTTTGACGACCTCCTCCAGGCTCTTGTCCTCGTGGCCCGAGCCGTCCAGCAGCTTATTGCCGTTGTCGACATAGGCGAGGTGGTGCTTGTCGTGGTGAAACTCGAGCGTCTCCGCGGACATGTAAGGTTGAAGCGCGTCGTAAGCGTAAGGCAGGTCAGGAAGTTCGAACGCCACGGTAATCCTCCAGGCGAGTGATGGTGGACAGAAATCGAGCGCACCGTACTGGTTCGGCCGGGGCGAGGCAAGGCGCGGGCCCCGGTGGGGGGTATGCGGTCGAGCAGCGGTCGGATAGCCACGCCGGCGCGGCGCATTTGCCCGCGCTGTGACAAATGCCACTTCGGTCTCTTCCCGTTCCCCATAGCCTTGATCCGAAGCTGCGATTTTAGGGGCTCAAGGTCGTCACCATCAGCGCGAGGCGCTGATCCTCAGCACTGGGACGGGTTCGCAGGGGCGCGAGCCCTCCATCCGGCAAATCCAGAAGGCGGATGACCGCAAAAGGGCGTCGCGCGCGGCGTCGCGTCCGTCGCTGCGCTCGAGATCCGGTGTGGTCCAATGGCATCTGTCGCAAACATCCCGTCCGATACCGTCAGCCCGACGACACGCGCGCTTCAGGTGCTCGGCGTCTGTGTCGTCCTCAACCTGATCGCGCGGGGCGCCGGCGAGAGCTTCACCGTCTTCCTGCTCCCGGTGAGCGCGGAGATGGGCTGGAGCCGCGCCGAGATCACCAGCGTCTATGCCGTTTTCATGATTGCCCATGCCTGCGCCGCCCCGTTCGTCGGCCTGGTCTTCGACCGGCTGGGCGGCCGGTTGACCTATATGCTGGGCTTGGTGGCCTATGGCAGCGGCTTCGCCATCACCGGCGCGGCGAGCGAGCTCTGGCAGGTCTATCTGGGCCTCGGGCTACTGGCCGGCACCGGCGTCACGGCCATGGGCATCCTGCCGGCAACGGGGCTGATCGGCCGCTGGTTCGAGCGCCGGCTGACCACGGCCATGGCCGTCGCCCATGCGGGTCTCGGCCTCGGCGTCATCATGATCGTGCCCTGCGCCCAGTGGCTCATTCAGGAGATCGGCTGGCGCTCGACCTATGCGGGCATGGCCATCGTGCTCTTGGGCCTGCTCCCGGTCGTGGCACTGCTGCCCTGGCGCCGGTTCGAGGCGGGCAACCCGGCCATCTTCAAGCCCCGCACCGAGACGGCCGGCGGCGGCCTGGAGGCGCTGCGCAGTGCCGTGCGCACCGTGCCCTTCTGGTCCCTGTTCGCCGTCTTCTTCTTCACCTCGATCTCCATGTTCTCCATCAGCCTGCAAGCCATCGCCTATCTGATCGAGCAGGGCCTGGAGCCGCTGAAGGCCGCCGGCGCCTTCGCCATGATGAGCCTGTTGTCCATGGCCGGCATGATCGGCACCGGCGTCCTGGCCGACCGCTACGGCCTCTGCCTGACGGTCACGGTGACCTATGTCTTCACCTTCATCGGCATCGCTTGCCTTTGGATGTACGCCGCCGCGCCGAGCGTGATCCTGCTGATGGGCTTCGTCGTCTTCTTCGGCCTCAATCAGGGGGCCCGCGCGCCTGTGGTCTCGACCCTGATCGCGCGGCTCTTCGAGCGCGGCGCCTGCGTCGTGCAGGGCGTCGCCTCCATCGGTCTGGGCCTCGGCGCCGGGCTCGGGTCCTGGCTGACCGGCATGCTCTACGACATGACCGGCGACTACCGGGCCGGCTTCATCCTGGCCGCGGTCACGGCTTCCATTGGCATGTCGCAGTTCTGGCTGGTGAAGGCGCTGCGCACGGGCAAGCGCGAGGACCTGGACACCAGCGCCGCTGGCGACGAGACCGTCTGCCCCCGCGCCGCATAGCCTCTCGTCGACCGATCGGCCGATGGCCCGCCGGCTCGAAAGGAAAAGAGTGTGGAACCGGTTGGCTCCACACCCTTGATCGTGCCGGGAAAGGATATTGGGATCCAGGGATTGGATGATGGGAGTATAGCCGTGCCGCATGAACCGCCCCTAAAGCGGTTGTTCATCCGGCATTCATCCGGCGAAACAGGCGACGCGGGAAAGGGTGGCCTCCCCAGTGCGCCGCTCTTCCGAGCCCTCTCAGCAGAAAGCCTGGATGCCGGTCTGGGCCCGTCCCAGGATCAGCGCATGAATGTCGTGCGTGCCCTCATAGGTGTTCACGGTCTCCAGGTTCATGAGATGGCGGATCACGTGGTACTCGTCGACGATGCCGTTGCCGCCATGCATGTCCCGCGCCTGGCGGGCGATGTCGAGCGCCTTTCCGCAGTTGTTCCGCTTCAGCAGCGAGATCGCCTCCGGTGCCGCCGCGCCCGTGTCGAACAGGCGGCCGAGCTGCAGCGCGCCGTGCAGGCCCAGCGTGATCTCGGTCTGCATGTCGGCGAGCTTCTTCTGGATGAGCTGGTTGGCCGCCAGCGGCCGTCCGAACTGCTCCCGGTCGAGCACGTATTGCCGGGCCGCGTGCCAGCAGGCCTCGGCCGCGCCCATGGTGCCCCAGGCGATGCCGTAGCGGGCCCTGTTCAGGCAGCGGAAGGGGCCGGCCAGCCCCTCGGCGCCCGGTAGCAGATTGGCCTCGGGCACGAAGCAGTCGTCGAGCACGATCTCGCCCGTGTCCGACGCCCTGAGCGAGAACTTGCCCTCGATCTTCGGCGTCGAGAGGCCCTTGGCGTCGCGCTCCACGAGGAAGCCCCGGATCACGCCGTCCTCGGTCTTGGCCCAGACCACGCAGACGCCGGCGAGCGGCGCGTTGCTGATCCAGGTCTTGGAGCCTTTCAGCACGTAGCCGCCGTCCGCCTTGACCGCGCGCGTCTTCATGCCGCCCGGGTCGGAGCCGTGGTCGGGCTCGGTCAGGCCGAAGCAGCCGATCATCTCGCCCGAGGCGAGCTTCGGCAGGAACTTGCGTTTCTGCTCCTCCGTGCCGTAGGCGTGGATCGGGTACATCACCAGGCTGGCCTGCACGCTCATGGCCGAGCGGTAGCCCGAGTCGACCCGCTCGACCTCGCGCGCCACCAGGCCGTAGCAGACATAGCCGAGACCGGCGCCGCCATACTCCTCCGGCAGCGTGACGCCCAACAGCCCG
Organism: Hyphomicrobiales bacterium; assembly: GCA_022361215.1. Taxonomy (GTDB): domain Bacteria; phylum Pseudomonadota; class Alphaproteobacteria; order Rhizobiales; family Methyloligellaceae; genus JAKSBI01. The sequence continues at coordinate 6,499 of JAKSBI010000248.1, forward strand.
AGCTCGCCCATCTCCGTCATGATCGCCGGGTCGAATTGCTCGTTCCGGAAGCCTTCCAGCACCCGGGGCAACAGACGCTCCTGGGCATAGCGATGGGCGTTGTCGCGGACCAGGCGCTCTTCCTCCGTGAGCTGGCCGTCCAGGTCCAGCGGGTCGGCCCAGTCGAACTTCCGGGGCGCGCTCGTGACGTCTGCCTTGCGTGCCGCTTCCATGGTGATGCTCCGTGCTATGTGATCTCTGTCTTCAGGTCTTTGAACGCCGCGCGGCCGGTCCGGTCAAGCCATTCGAGCGGAACCGCTCCGAGATCGGCGGTCTAGCCGGGCGGCGCCTCGGCCTTGCCCGTGATCTTCAGGGCGAAGGCGTAGGCCAGCGCCACCTCCTTCAGCCGGTCGAAGCGCCCCGCCGCGCCGGCGTGGCCGGCCTCCATGTTGGTTCTGAGCAGCAGCAGGTTGGCGTCGGTCTTCAGCTCGCGCAGCTTGGCCACCCATTTCGCCGGCTCCCAATAGGTGACGCGCGGATCGGTCAGCCCGGCGAGCGCCAGCATGTTGGGATAGTCCTGCGCCCTGACGTTGTCGTAGGGCGAATAGGCGGCAATGGTCTCGTAGGCCGCCTTGCTTTCGATCGGGTTGCCCCATTCGGGCCATTCGGGCGGCGTCAGCGGCAGGGTGTCGTCCAGCATGGTGGTCAGCACGTCGACGAAGGGCACCTCCGCGACGATGCCGCGGAACAGGTCCGGCGCCATGTTGGCAATGGCGCCCATCAGCATGCCGCCGGCGCTGCCGCCATGGGCGACGATGGCGCCGCGCCGGGTGAAGCCCTCCGCCGCCAGATGCGCGCCCGCGGCGATGAAGTCGGAGAAGGTGTTGGTCTTGGTCTCGCGCCGGCCTGCCTTGTACCAGCGGTAGCCCTTGTCCTTGCCGCCGCGGATATGGGCGATGGCGTAGACGAAGCCGCGGTCCACGAGGCTCAGGCAGTTGGTCGAGAAGCTGGCGGGGATCGAGATGCCGTAGGAGCCGTAGCCGTAGAGCAGCAGCGGCGCGCTGCCGTCGAGGGCCGTGTCGCGGCGGTAGAGCAGGGAGATCGGCACGGTCTCTCCGTCCGCCGCCGGCGCCATGATGCGCCGGGTCACGTAATCGGTGGGCTCGTGGCCACTCGGCACCTCCTGGGTCTTGCGCAGCGTGCGCTCACGGCTCTCCATGTCGTAGTCGAACACCTGCGCCGGTGTGGTCATGGAGGAGTAGGTGAAGCGCAGGGTCGTGGTGTCGAACTCGTAGCCTGGCGACATGCCGAGCGCATAGGCGTCCTCCTCGAAGGCCACCTCATGGGTTTCGCCGTCCGAGAGCCGGGTGATGACGATGCGCGGCAGGCCGTCCTCCCGCTCCAGGCGCACCATGTGATCCTTGAACACCGTGACGCCGAGGATCAGGCGCCCGGACCGGTGGGCCTCCAGGTCGCGCCAGTGCGCGCGCTCGGGCGTGGGCGCCGGCGCCTCCATGATCTTGAAGTCCTCGGCGCCGTCCGTGTTGGTCAGGATGATCAGCCGCTCGCCCTCGTGGTCGACGTCGTATTCGTGGCCGGTCTCGCGCGGGGCGACCAGCCGGAGCGGCGCCTCGGGGGCATCGGAGTCGATCAGATGGAGCTCCGAGGTCTGGTGGTCGTGGGCGTTGACCACGATGTAGCGCCCGCTCTGGGTCTCGCCGACGGCGACGAAGAAGCCTGGGTCCGGCTCCGCGTAGACGAGGACGTCAGTCGCGGGATCGCTGCCGACCGTATGCCGGTAGACCTCGCGCGGCCGGTGGTTGGCGTCGAGGCGCGTGTAGAACAGCGTCTTGCCGTCCTGGGCCCAGACCATGTTGCCGCTGGTGTCCGGGATCGGCGCGCCGGTCTCGGCCCCGGTGGCGATGTCGAGGATCCTGATGGCGTAGTACTCCGACCCGGCGGTGTCGGAGGCATAGGCGATGTGACCGTGGCGGGGGCTGTGGGAGACGCCCCCGATGTTGAAATAGGCGTGGCCCTCGGCCAGGCCGTTGCCGTCGATCAGCACCTGCTCGTCGCCGCCCTCCCGCGGCCGGCGGCAGAACAGCGGATGCTGCCCGCCGGTGACGTAGCTGGTGTAATAGGCGAAGGGGCCGTCCGGCGCCGGAACGCTCGAATCGTCCTCCTTGATGCGTCCCTTCATCTCCTCGAACAGGGCGGCCTGGAGGTCTTCCGTGTCGGCCATCGCCGCCTTGGTGCAGGCGTTCTCCGCTTCCAGATAGGCGCGGATCTCGGGATCGAGTACCCCCGGATCGCGCATCACCTCCTGCCAGTTGTCGGCGCGCAGCCAGGCATAGTCGTCGACCCGCGTGATGCCGTGATGGGTCTCCGCCTTGGGGCGCTTTTCGGCCCGAGGCAGGTCTTGCGGCGCCGCGCCGCCGTTGGATGGCTCCGCCCGCTTCAACGCTCCGTGCCTCCCTCGCCTTCGCTTAACGCTTCCAGATCCAGTGCCGCGCCGTTGATGCAGTAGCGCTGTCCGGTGGGGGCCGGCCCGTCCGGGAAGACGTGCCCGAGATGGGCGTTGCAGGCCGCGCAGCGCACCTCCGTGCGGCGCATGAAGAGCGAGGTGTCCTCATGCTCGTCGATCGCCTCGCCCGAAACCGGCGCAAAAAAGCTCGGCCATCCGGTGCCGGAGTCGAACTTGGTCTCCGAGGCGAACAGCGGCGCGCCGCAACAGATGCAGCGATAGGTGCCGGCGCGCTTCTCCGCGTTGTAGGGGTGGGTGAAGGCGCGTTCGGTCCCGTGCTTGCGCGTGACGTAATACTGCTCCTGCGTCAGTTGCTTACGCCACTCCTCGTCCGACTTCGAGACCTTGGGGGGCTTGAGTTCATCGCTCATGAGAGAGACCTTGTCCTGGCGAAAACGGTATCCGTGTCTGATGGCCCGGCATGCACCGCGAGGCAAGGGCGCTCGCCGGTCATGGGCCCGGTCCGGGCGGTCGAAGCGCGACCGGCTCCGGGTGCGGCGGTTGTCTCAACCACTCACTATGCTATGCAGCTTTTACCGGCGCCCTTTTATACATGGCTCGAATCTGTCAAGACTGCAAACTTCGATCTGGTTCGGGCTTGGTGGGCGAACCGATCGGCGGGTGGGCCGATGGGGGCGTCGGCTGCGGGGGAGGCGCCATGCGCTATGTAAGCCTGGGTCTGATCCTGTCCGGATTCTGGCTCGTGCTTTCGGGCCATTATACGGTCATTACGGTGACGGCCGGTGCCGCGTCGGTGGTCGGCGCGCTGCTTCTGGCAGCGCGCATGAAGACCGTCGACGAGGAAGGCCATCCCGTCCATCTGCTGCCGCGGGCGGTCACCTATCTGCCGTGGCTGGCCCGGGAGATCATGATCTCCGCCTGGGACGTCACCAAGATCATCCTCAATCCGCGCCTGCCGATCTCGCCGACCCTGATCCGCGTCAAGGCCAGCCAGAAGACGCCCGTGGGCATCACCGTCTACGCCAACTCCATCACGCTGACGCCTGGCACCATCTCGGCGCGCGTCAGCGGGCATGAGATCCTGGTGCATGCCATCACGCGCGACGGCGCCGAGGCGGTCGGCGAAGGCACCATGGACCGCCGCGTGACCAAGTTCGAGGGCGCCTCATGATCTACGCCGTCGCCGCATTCGCCGTCCTGGTCGCCCTGGTGCTGGCGGTGTTCCGCGCGCTCGCCGGGCCGACCGTCTTCGACCGCGTGCTGGCCGCCAATGCGGTCGGCACCTCCGCGATCCTGCTGCTGGCGGTCGTCGGGTTCCTGACGGGCCGGCCGGATTTCCTCGACATCGGCATTCTCTATGCGCTGCTCAACATCATCGCGACGCTCGCCGTGCTGAAGTTCTTCCGCTACGGCGACCTGAGCCATGCGGGGGAGGAGCCGCCGGACTGATGCTGGAGACCGTCGTCACGGGCCTGAGCTGGATCCTGATCGCCGCCGGATCGTTCTTCGTGGTGGTCGGCGCCACCGGGCTGGTGCGCATGCCGGATGTCTTCACGCGCATGCACGCGGCCGGGATCCTGGACACGGTGGGCGCCGGCCTGATGCTCATCGGCATGATGGTCGCGTCCGGCCTCACCCTTGTCAGCCTCAAGCTCCTGATCATCCTCGCCATCATCCTGTTCACGAGCCCGGTCGCCACCCATGCCCTGGCCCAGGCCGCCCTGCATGCGGGCCTCGAGCCGCTGCTCGATAGCAAGCGGGTGCTCGGCGTGCCCGAGCGCAAGCCGGCGCGCCGGCGAAAGGCGCCCGACACCGCGAAGACCGAGGCGGTCGCCGCGGCGGAAGCGAATCCGCCCGACAAGGCGCAGCCCGCGACCGGTACGGGGCGCGGCACGAGCAAGGGGAGGGACGAGCCATCGAACAGCTGATCACCATGGTGCTCCTGACCCTGATGGCGATCGTCACCGTCGGCGTGGTGCGGCTGCGCAACCTGTTCGCGGTGGTGATCCTCGGCGGCATCTACAGCTTCCTGATGGCGAGCGTGATGATCATGCTCGACGCCGTGGACGTGGCCATGACCGAGGCCTCGGTCGGGGCCGGCATCACGACGGTGCTGGGGCTGGCGGTGCTCTACCTGACCAAGACCGAGGAGTCGGCGCCGCTGCACTCGACGGTGCTGCCGCTGTTCGTGGCCGTGGTGACGGCCGGGGCGCTGTTCTACGGCACCTGGGATCTGCCGCCCTTCGGCGCGGCGGACACGCCCATGCACACCCATGTGGCGCCCCGCTACCTGCAGAAGTCGGTGGAGGAGACCCTGGTGCCGAACGTGGTGACGTCGGTGCTGGCGAGCTATCGCGGCTATGACACGCTGGGCGAGACCACGGTGATCTTCGCCGCCGGCGTCGGCGTGCTGCTGCTCCTGAAAGGGCGCCGCCGGGGCAAGCCGGGGCCGAAGCGCAAGAGGATCAGGCGATGAGGCTCGACGTCATCTTCCGCGTCACCGTCAAGGTGATGGTGCCGTTCATCCTGGTGTTCGCGCTCTATGTGCAGTTCCACGGCGATTTCGGGCCGGGCGGCGGTTTCCAGGCCGGCGTGGTCGCCGCCGGCATGGTGATCCTCTACGCCATCATCTTCGGCCTGGAGGCGGCCCAGCGCATCGTGCCACCGGTCGTGGTCGAGACGATGATCCCGGCCGGCGTGCTGATCTTCGCGGGCGTGGGCGCCATCAACATGCTGCAGGGCGTCAACTATCTCGAATATTCGCTGCTCGGCCCCGACGCGCCGCATGGCCAGGAATACGGCATCCTGCTGGTCGAGTTCGGGGTTCTGGTCACCGTTGCCGGCACCATGACCACCATCTTCTACACCTTTGCCGGGCGGGGGCGCGGATGACGTTCTGGCAGGAGATCATCGCGCATTACAACCACTGGGTCGCCATCTTCCTGATGGTGTCGGGGCTCTACGTGGTCGTCGCCCGCGGCAACATGGTGAAGAAGCTGGTCGGGCTCTCGCTCTTCCAGACCTCCGTCTATCTCATCTACCTCCTGCCCGGAAAGATCATCGGCGGCACACCGCCCATCCTCGCCAAGGAGTTTGCGGTCTACTCCAACCCGCTGCCCCATGTGCTGATCCTGACGGCCATCGTCGTGGGCGTCGCCACCTTGGCGCTCGGCCTGGCGCTGGTGGTGCGCGTCAACGAGGCCTTCGGCACCATCGAGGAAGACGAGATCTTCGCGGAGGACGAAGACGAATGATCGGCGGACAGCTTCCCGCGCTGCAGGTCGTGGTGCCGCTTCTGGGAGCTGTGGTCTGCGCCTTCATGCCCCGTGGCTCCTGGGCCTGGGCGGTGGCGCTGGTGGTTAGCTGGATCATGCCCATCGAGGCCGGACTGATGCTGGCCCATGTCCTCTCGGAGGGTCCGATCTCCTACGCCATGGGCGGCTGGGCGCCACCCTTCGGCATCGAGTACCGCGTCGACGCGATCAACGGCTTCGTGCTGCTGCTGGTCTCGGTGATCGGCGCCGTCATCATGCCCTATGCGCGGGTGAGCGTCGCCGACGAGATCGCGCCGGAACGCCAGGCCTATTTCTATGCGGCCTATCTGTTGTGCCTGTGCGGCCTGCTCGGCATCACCATCACCGACGACGCCTTCAACGCCTTCGTGTTCCTGGAGGTCTCGTCGCTCGCCACCTACACGCTGATCGCGCTCGGGCGCGACCGGCGAGCGCTGCTGGCCGCCTATCAGTATCTGATCATCGGCACCATCGGCGCCACGCTCTACGTCATCGGGGTGGGGCTGCTCTACACCATGACCGGCACGCTCAATCTCGTCGACATGGCCGGCCGGCTGGGGGAGATCGAGTACTCGCGGCCCTTGCTCGCCGCCCTGGCATTCCTGACCGTCGGCATCAGCCTGAAGCTGGCGCTGTTCCCCTTGCACGTCTGGCTGCCCAACGCCTACGCCTACGCCCCGTCCGTGGCGACCGCGTTCCTGGCGGCCACGGCCACCAAGGTCGCGGTCTATCTGCTGCTGCGCTATTTCTTCACCGTGTTCGGCGTGGTCTTCGTGTTCGACACGCTGCCGGTGACCGAGATCCTGCTGGCGCTCTCCATCGCCGCCATGTTCGGTGCCTCCATCGTCGCCATCTTCCAGGACGACGTGAAGCGCATGCTGGCGTACTCGTCGGTGGCGCAGATCGGCTACATCACCCTCGGCATCGCGCTGGCCAACCAGACGGGCCTGACCGGCGGCGTCGTGCATCTCTTCAACCATGCCCTGATGAAGGGCGCGCTCTTCCTCCTGCTCGGCGCCGTCGTCTTCCGCATCGGCTCGGTAAAGATCGAGGACCTGGCCGGGCTCGGCCGGCGCATGCCGCTGACCATGGGGGCCTTCGTGCTGGCCGGGCTCAGCATCATCGGCACGCCGGGCACCGCCGGCTTCATCTCCAAGTGGTATCTGGCCGTGGGCGCGCTGGAGAAGGGCTGGTGGTGGCTGGTCTTCCTGCTGGTGGCGAGCTCGCTCCTGTCCGTGGTCTATATCGGCCGGGTGGTGGAGGTGACCTGGTTCCGGCCGGCCTCGAAGACGGTGGAGGCGGCCCGTGAGCCGCCCAACGCGCTGCTGATCCCGTCGCTCCTGCTGGTGGCGGCGACGGTCTATTTCGGCATCGAGACCTCGCTGTCCGCCGGTCTCGCCAGCAAGGCGGCGGATGCGCTGCTCGCGGGGCTGCGATGACCGCAGAGACGCTTATCCTGCTTTCGATGGTGATCCCGTCCGTGGGCGCGGCGCTGATCGCGCTTACCGGCGCCAGCCCGAACCTGCGCGAGACGGTCACGCTGACCGCGGCCGGCGCGCTCTTCCTGGTCGTGCTCCTGCTGCTGGGCCGCGTGCTCGACGGCGCGCGGCCCGAGGTCGACGTCTTCCAGATCGTGCCGGGCCTGACGCTCGCCTTCGAGGTGGAGCCGCTCGGCATGCTGTTCGCCGCCGTGGCCGCCACGCTCTGGATCGTCAACTCGATCTATTCCATCGGCTACATGCGCGGCAACGACGAGCCCAGGCAGACGCCGTTCTATGTCTGCTTCGCCATTGCGCTGGCCAGCACCATGGGCGTCGCCTTCGCCGCCAACCTGTTCACGCTCTTCCTGTTCTACGAGATCCTGACGCTCTCGACCTATCCGCTGGTCACCCACAAGGCCGACGAGAAGGCCATGATCGGGGGCCGCGTCTATCTGGTGCTGCTGCTCGGCACCTCCATGGTGCTGTTCCTGCCGGCCATCATCGCCACCGGCGTGATCGCGGGATCCCTCGACTTCACCCCCGGCGGGCTGCTGGCCGGCAAGGCCGAGGGCCCCGTGGTGGCCATCCTGCTGGCGCTGTACGTCTTCGGCATCGGCAAGGCGGCGCTCATGCCGCTGCACTTCTGGCTGCCGGCGGCGATGGTGGCGCCGACACCGGTCAGTGCGCTGCTGCATGCCGTGGCCGTGGTCAAGGCCGGCGTCTTCACCGTGTCCAAGGTCGTGATCTACGTCTTCGGGCTGGATTTTCTCCGCGAGACGGGCGCCGGCCAGTGGCTCGTCTTTGTCGCCGCGTTCAGCCTCATCGCGGCGTCGATCGTCGCCTTGACGAAGAACAATCTCAAGGCGCGGCTCGCCTATTCGACGGTGAGCCAGCTTGCCTATGTCGTGCTCGGTGCGTCATTCGCCAACGCCATGGGCTTGATCGGAAGCGGCATGCACATCGCCATGCATGCGGCCGGCAAGATCACGCTGTTCTTCTGCGCCGGCGCCATCTATGTGGCGACCCACAAGACGGAAATCAGCGACATGGCGGGCATTGGCCGGATCATGCCGGTCACGATGTTCGCCTTTCTCATCGGCTCTTTGAGCATTATCGGGCTGCCACCGCTCGGCGGAACCTGGAGCAAGTGGTTCATCGCCGCCGGCGCCGTGGACAGCGGACATCTGTTCGTTCTGGGCGTCCTGGTCGTGAGCTCCCTGCTCAACATCGCCTATCTGATGCCTGTCGTGGTGCGGGGATATCTGTTGCCGCCGCCCGGCATGGCCCCCGGCGAAAAGGTCCGCATCAATGAGGCGCCCTTCGCCTGCGTCGCGGGTCTGAGCGTGACTGCCTTGCTGTGTCTCGTGCTGTTCTTCCAGGCCGGAGCCATCGAGGAGCTGCTGGCAGGCGCCGTTTCGCAATCGAAATCGTCAGTGGCCGGAGGTGCGTTTTGACGGAGAAGCAAGAAGGCAAGCGCAGTGCCGCCGCCGAGGGCGAGAAGCGCTATTGGCTGGACGATCTGCGGAACGTCGACAAGATCGTCTACGCGCTCTACGCGATCTGCGGGGTGTTGCTGGTCATCGACCCCTTCATTCACAAGCACGGACCGTTTGCGATCGAGCACTGGCTCGGCTTCTACGGCATCTTCGGCTTCGTGGCCTGCGTTGCGCTCGTGCTTGCCGCCAAGCAGTTGCGCCGGATTCTGATGCGGCCCGAGGACTACTACGATGACTGACGTGTCCCCGGGGCTCATCCTTATTCTCGGCGCACTGCTGGTGCCCGTGCTGCGAGGATGGGCGCGGTCGATCTACATGCTGGCGCTGCCCGTGGCGGCGTTCGTGCATCTTGTCGCTCTTCCCTATGGGGCCTTCGGTCAGCTCGAGTTCCTTGGCTTCAGCCTGGTCACGCTGCGAATCGACCGGCTCAGCAGCATATTCGGATATGTCTTTCTGATCGCCGCGCTGATATCGGTCATCTACGCCCTGCATGTGAGAGATGCCGTCCAGCACACGGCCAGCCTGGTTTACGCGGGCAGCGCCGTCGGCGCCGTCTTCGCCGGCGACCTGGTCACGCTGTTCGTCTACTGGGAAGGCACGGCGATTGCGTCGGTCGCCCTGATTTGGGCACGGCGTACCGAAGCCTCCTACCACGCCGGCATGCGCTACCTGATCGTCCAGGTCCTGTCGGGATTGCTGCTGTTCTTCGGCGTCCTGCTGCAGTACCGCGCGACCGGCTCCATCGCCTTCGATGCCATCGGCTTGCAGACGCAGGCGGGTGTGCTGATCTTCCTGGCATTCGGCATCAAATGCGCCTTCCCCCTCCTGCACAACTGGCTGCAGGACGCTTATCCGGAGGCCACCGTCACCGGAACCGTCTGGCTGTCCGCTTTCACGACCAAGCTTGCCGTCTACTCGCTTGCGCGCGGCTACGCGGGGACCGAGATCCTCGTGCCCATCGGCGCGGCGATGACGGCCTTCCCGATCTTCTATGCCGTGATCGAGAACGATCTCAGGCGCGTGCTGGCCTACAGCCTGAACAATCAGCTCGGCTTCATGGTCGTGGGCGTGGGGATCGGCACGGAGCTGGCGCTCAACGGCACCGCCGCCCATGCGTTCTGCCATATTCTGTATAAGGCGCTGCTGTTCATGTCGATGGGCGCGGTGTTGTTCCGCGTCGGTACGGTGAAAGGATCGGAGCTCGGCGGGCTGTACAAATCCATGCCGTGGACGACCGGCTTTTGTATTGTAGGCGCGGCGTCGATTTCTGCCTTTCCGCTGTTCAGCGGCTTCATCAGCAAGTCGTTGATTCTCTCGGCCACCATGAAGGACGGCTATTTCTGGACCTGGCTGGTGCTGCTGTTCGCCAGTGCCGGCGTGTTCCATCATTCCGGCATCAAGATCCCCTATTTCGCCTTCTTCGCGCACGATTCCGGAAAGCGGTGCGAGGAAGCCCCCTTCAACATGCTCGTCGCCATGGCCATCACCGCCGCGCTCTGTGTCGGGCTGGGGGTCATGCCCGGCCTGCTCTATGCGATTCTTCCATTCGCGGTCGACTATCACCCCTACAGCCTCGACCATGTGGTGACGCAGCTTCAGCTCCTCCTGTTCTCCGCCTTGGCGTTCACGGTCCTGATGCGGACCGGCCTATATCCGCCGGAGCTGAAGTCCGTGAACCTCGATTTCGACTGGGCCTACCGCCGGCTCGGCAAGTCGGCGCTGCTCGCTCTGGCGTCGATTGTCGAGACGATCGGCTCCGGAAGCGCAAGAGCGATCACCCGTACCGTGTCGGCGTTTCTGTCCAGGCTGTATCGCCATCACGGTCCGCAAGGCGTACTGGCCCGCACCTGGCCCACGGGGAGCATGGCCTTTTGGGCCACATTTCTGCTGGCAGCGTATTTGATCGTTTATTACCTGTGACCATTTGTGCAGGTGAAGGCGATAGCTAGACTTCAGCAAATCCGATAATTGGTCGGACATCCTTGCCATTTTAGCCACAGACTTGGTATAGGGCTGCCCGGGCGATTGCCAACCTTGCCCGCACAGTCCCAGGGCCCTCATCAAACCGTGGCGAATCGAAGATGCAATCTAAGTTACTGTATGCATTCACCGAATAGGAGGAGTGCGCTGGGCCGGAGCTGTTGGCATAATTTCGCCTTTTTTCGACGGATCGAAATCTAAAATCAGAACGACTTAGATGCAAGGTGACATACAACTCAAGTCGTCAACTATTTAACTGCAGGGAGGGAAAATATCGACATTAAATGCTTGATAGCTTGCGCCCAATTGATTAGATTGTAGTGAAAGTGCCCGAAATTTTCGATGCTGATTTTGTGTTTGGTTCCCTCATCAGCTTGGATCGGCCGAGTTCGGGTGACTGCCGACTATATTGTCAGTACGGCCTGGGCGTTCTAAGAGCAAGCATTTCCAAGCCGAGTCTTCGACGACAGGGAGCATGAAACTCTCCATCAAAACAAGGAGATCTGAGAGATGGACGAAAAATCGGACACGAACGAACTTGTTGAACTCGCTGCGGATATCGTTTCCGCTTATGTCAGCAACAACACCGTTGTTGCGACGGAGCTCCCGGCGGTGATCAACGATGTGTATGAGGCGTTGGGCAAGGCAGCCGCAAAGGCGGCGCAGCCCGTCAAAGAAGACCTGAAGCCGGCGGTGCCGATCAAGCGGTCCGTAACGCCCGACTACATCATTTGTCTTGAGGACGGCAAGAAGTTCAAGTCCTTGAAGCGTCATTTGCGGACCCACTACAACCTGACCCCGGAAGAGTATCGGGAGAAGTGGGGCCTGCCGCACGACTATCCGATGGTTGCGCCGAATTACGCGGCCGCGCGTTCGCAGCTCGCCAAGAAGATGGGACTGGGGCACCGCCGCAGGGCCTGACCGGCGCTTTTCGCACCGCTGCTGTTTTGACGATGCCCATGCCGCTCGGCATGGGCTTATCGTTTGGGCCGCCGGGACACCTCGTTTACAGGCCGACAACAAAAAAAGCCGTGCCGACACTTGCACGGCTCCGAGCCAATCGATCATAGTTGCGCTGATGCGGCTGATTCGCGGCCCGGCGTTCTCCACGCGCCGACCGCGAACCTGGGGAAATGAGGGGGCTATGCCGTCCGAACTTGCTTTTCGGGCGCAGCTGGTGATTCGTGAGCAACGCGAGCTGTACGATTATTGGTGCAGATGCGCGGGCGCTCGCCATCTGCCTGCGCGCGGTGATATCGATCCGTCGGCGTTTCGTAGTCTCTTGCCATTCGTCTGCCTGATCGACGTCGATCTCGGCGTCAAGAACGCGGTCGTCCGCCTCGCGGGCACGCGCATCAGGGATATCTATGGCTTTGAGATCACGGGCAAAACGCTTGGCGAGTTCCAGTGGGGCGACAAGACCGACTACTGGCAGGCGGCCTACAACCGCGTGATCCGCCGGCGTGCGCCGCTGCAGGGCGCGGTCCAGGGCCCGGTCGTCGATCGGGATCACATCACCCTGTTCTGGCTGCGCCTGCCCTTGTCCGACGACGGCGAGCGCGTCAACAAGATCCTGTGTCTGGACACGCCGCTGCTGGTGCATCCGCCCAGCGCGCAGGAGACCTATCGGATTCGTTCCGCTTGCCGCGCCTGACGCCCGTGCTTAATGCACGCTCGGCGCGCTTTCCAGGGCGTCGCGCGCATCGGCGCGGATGCGGTCGACCATGGCGGCCAGGCCGTTGGAGCGCTGCGGCGTCAGATGGTCGTTCAGCCCCATCCGCCCAAGGACCGCCGGGGCGTCGAGGGCGAGAATCTCGTCGGCCCCCTTGCCGTCGAACATGGCGAACAGGATCGCGATCAGGCCGCGCACGATATGCGCATCGCTGTCGCCGATGAAATGCAGCCGCGGCGCCGGCTGCGTCCCGTTGGCGCTGACGGTGGTGGCGAGCCAGACCTGGCTGACGCAGCCACGCACTTTGTTGTCCGAGGTTCGCGCGTCCTCGGGCAGGGCCTCGAGGCCGCGGCCGAGCTCGATGACATAGCGATAGCGGTCCTCCCACTCGTCGAGCAGCTCGAAGTCGGAGAGGATCTCATCGAGGGTCATGGCAATGTCGTTCCGAAACGGAGCCTGTGGCGAAGCATATCGCCGATCACCGATATCAGTAGTCGATCGGCCCATCTTTGCAAAGACCCATACGCCAGGGCGTGCCGTCCGGAAATAGGTTGGCGCGCGCTGCGGGACGGAAAAGGGCAGGGGAAACCGTCCGCAACGCGCGCCTGGGCAGGCGGTGGCTGCCGAAATCGTTGTCCGCGGTGCTAACCGGCCGTGCCTCGGACCTTCAGGTCCGTCCCTGGACCGGCCCGTGGAGCCAGGCTTCGGCATGTCGCCGTCGCCCGCGTGCTCCACAGTCCCGCTGTTTCAAGCTTCTACGACCCCCGGCTCAGATACCGGAGTCGGTCGTCTGGCCCTGCCAGGCCGGCTGCAGGTCGCCTGAGGTCAGGGTGTCCTGCGTGTTCGCGCGCCCGCTGAAGAGGAGCGAGCGACTTGCCGCCGGGGCGGCAACGGTCGTGCCCGCCGCATCGCCGTTCGCGGCGTCCTTGACGAAGTCGCCGACCATCTTGGCGCCGAACTTCGCCTTCTCCGTGAAGCTGTCGATAAGGCTCGCGCTCTTTTCGCAGACATCCGGGTTGCGCACGCAGAAGCTCTGAAGATCGCGTACGGTGGCACTCGCCGTTCCGATCAGCTTCTGCTGATCCTGCTCGTTCGTCGGCAAAATCAGAATGACGAGTGTCAGCCAAAAAGCCGTCCTGATTAGAAACATCGTTCTGCCCTTTCACGTCATGCTCCGGTTTCCCGAATGACGCGAAAATGCTAGCAGCAACGCTCTAAGAACAGGGAAAATGAGGAGGTCGTATTATATTACATTTCCAATATAATGCGCGGAAAATTTGATTCAAATTTTATGGATTCGGTATCGAGCGGAAGTGACGCGCGCATCTCCGTCGCGATTTATTCAAATTTGAATCAAATTGCGGATTTCGGCTGACTCAGGCCGATTGGCGGATCTCCGGGAAAAATTCTGAGCGCATGCGGGGGCATGCAGCCGCCGGCCACCCTGAAGAGGCCGCAAGAGCGTGCGTTCGGCCGCCATGGCTGGCGATCGAACCGCCGGCCGGATCCGGCGCATGGGCATGCCCTGGCGTAGAGATTTCTTAACCATGAATGACTTCGCTCGCTGGCCTCCGGCGGCGTCTCAGCGTTTTTCCCGGAACGCGGCCATCGGGCGCGAAATTGCGCTTTAGGGTTCCTTAAAGGGGGCTCCCGAATACTCCAGGAAAGACAGTCGGGGACGGTGCTGTTGGTACGGCGCCGGCGTGGTGTGAAAGTCCCAGAGAGCTTGCGTGGGTTTGCCGCCTATTTCAGGTCGTTCGTGCACGATTCGGCCCGACGCGATGCCATGACCCAGGCGCGCCATCAGTCCTTCATCGCCTCGCACCTGATCGGCGGGCTTCTGGCGATCTGCGTCTTTCCGGTCTATCTGGCCGTGGTCGGCCAGCCGTCGCTGGTCTCCGCTCTGGTGTTCGTCTGGTTTCTGTCGCCGATCGCGATCGCGCTCTTTCTCTCCAGGACCGGCCGTCTGGCGGCGGCGCACTTCATATCGGCCGCCAATCTGGCCGGTCTCGTCACCGTCTCGGCGGGTCTGACGGGTGGTCTGACATCCTTCCTGATTCCATGGATGATCGTGGTGCCGCTGGAGGCGGCGCTGTCGTCGGACCGCAGAGTCGTGCTCTCGGCCATCGTCATCGCCCTGCTGGGGCTGGTCCTGCTCGGGCTCGGAACGGCGCTGGACCTGTTGCCGACGGCGCCGGTATTCGCGCTCGATCCGGCGGTCCTGACGTTGCTCGGCTCGCTTTCGGCCATCGCCTATGCCGGCGGCCTGGCGATCTCGGTTCAGATTATCCACCGGGGGTCGGAGCAGGTCATCCGGGCCGGCGAGCGGCGCTACCGCCTGCTCGCGGAGAACGCGACCGACATGATCACCCGGCACGATGCGCGGGGCGACGTGCTTTTTGCCTCCATCGCGTCGCGGCAGATTCTGGGCGCGCCGCCGGACGATCTCTTCGGCAAGGGTCTCTTCGAGCGGGTTCATGTGGCGGACCGGCCGGCCTATCTGAATGCGCTCTCGCGCTGCGCCGGCGGCCATGCTGCGGTGTCGGCAGAGTTCCGCGTCAAGAGGCGGCCGGCGGGCAGCGGCACCCTGTCGGACGGTCCGGCCGAGTATGGCTGGGTCGAGATGCGCTGCAGGCCGATCGTCCGCAACCGTTTGAGCGGCGCCGGCGCCCGTGCCGCGGACGAAGTCGTGGCGGTCACGCGGGACATCACCGAGCGCAAGGCGCAGGAGGCCGAGGTTCTGCGCGCGCGCGACGAAGCCGAGAGCGCGAGCCGGGCCAAGACCCAGTTCCTGGCCAATATGAGCCACGAGCTGCGCACGCCGCTCAATGCGATCATCGGGTTCTCGGAGATCCTGAACCGCGAGCTTTACGGCCGCCTCGGCGAGGATCGCTACCGCGATTATGCCCGCCTGATCCAGGAGAGCGGCGAGCATCTGTTGAGTGTGGTCAACGGCATCCTCGACATGTCGAAGATCGAGGCCGGCAAGTTCACCATCGTCGTCGAGCCCTTCGACGTCGCCGACCTGGTGCAATCCAGTTGCGAGCTCATGCGGCACGGTGCCGAGCAGCGCTCGGTCTCGCTCGAGACGGATGTGGCGGCCGGCCTCCCCGAGCTCGTGGCCGACAAGCGCGTCTGCAAGCAGATGCTTCTGAACCTGCTCTCCAACGCCATCAAGTTCACGGAGGCGGAGGGCCGAATCACGGTCGGCGCGCGGCGGACGGGCGAGCTGATCGAGATCGTCGTTGCGGACGATGGGATCGGCATCGCCGACGAGGACCTGGCGAAGCTCGGCAAGCCGTTCGTCCAGGCGGAGTCGTCCTACGACCGCAGCTACGAAGGCGCCGGGCTCGGCCTTTCCGTGGTCAAGGGCCTGGCGCGGCTGCATGGCGGCGAGCTCGACCTGCAGAGCGAGCTGGGCCGCGGGACCACGGCCACCATCCGCCTGCCGGTGGTGTGCAAGCCCGTCGAGGGCCGGAGTGGCGAGCCGCCGTCGACGGCGGACAACGTGCTTCGCCTTGCCGAGACAGGCACCGGTTGAGGGGGCCGCTTGAGGGGGCCGCATTTAGCAACTGTTCACGTTGCGCGGCGATACTTTCGAGAAAGAGCCTCTCCGGTGCGGGAGGGGCAGACACTAAGTCGAGTTGGTGCGAAGGGTCATGGGAGCTTTGCAGGCAAGACTGGTTTGCCTGGCGTTGATAGGTATCACCGCCGCGATTTCCTATAACGCGCTCTATCTCCAGAATGGCCGCCATCCCGCACCGTTCTCCTCGGACGCCAACGGCTCGGCGAAGGCCAAGCGAACCATCACGCATGCCGTGCCGCGCCGCCGGCCCGCCCCTCCGGCCCGCCGCAAGCCGGCCGCGAGCGTATCGCGCGATACGGTCCGTGCCATCCAGCGCGAGCTCGGCACGCGCAACTACGATCCGGGGCCGGTGGATGGCGTCGCGGGCATCCTGACCCGCGGCGCGATCATGGCCTATCAGCACGATCACGAGCTGCCGACCACGGGCGAGGCATCGGATGCCATTCTCGAGCACATCGTCCTCGGCCGGGGCGGCCGCACCGGCGCCGCGACGCCCGAGGAGACGGTGGCGCTGATCAAGGCCGTCCAGCAGGTTCTCGCCCAACAGGGCTATGCGCCTGGCCCCATTGACGGAATCGTCGGCGAAGCCACCCGAAAGGCCATCGAGGCCTTCGAGCGGGAGCGCAGCCTCAAGGTAACCGGGCGCATCTCGGGCAAGCTGCTGCGCGAGATCATCCGCGTCACGGGCGTGAAACTGACGGAACCCTCGTCCAGCTAGCTCGGATCCGGGCGAGTCGGGGAGGAGTCCCCTTCGACCGGAAATGCTCTTAAGATCGGCCGCCGCCCGACCGGCATGCCCGCAGGAGCCGCGATGCGCCTCAAATCGGAGATCTGGGTCAAAGCCTATGTTCGGCGGTGTTCCGCCCAGGGCGTGCCGGCGCTGATCCTGCGCCGCGGTCAGAGCGATGCGGGCGCCATCTTCATCAAGGTCAACCGGCTCGATGGCAGCGCGCTGGTGCTCGGCCCGGCGCCGGCCGGTTTCGACGACATGGGCTCCGAGCGGCGCTGGGTGCTCTGCCACGGCGCCGATGCGTGGAGCGAGACGGACGCCGACGCCTATCTCGATCGGCAGTTTTCCTTCGATACCGACATCTGGGTGATCGAGGTCGAGGACCGCGAGGGACGGCACTTTCTGGACGACGCGATCTGCCGGTTCTGAGCGGCGCGGCGCTTCCGCGACCCCTTCGATGCGCGCCCCTGTATCGAATCCGGTGGCGGTTAGGCGTTTGTTAACCCTAACCCTGGCTTAATGGTGGCATGTGAGCGAGGGCTCAGTGTTGAGGTTCAACCGGCCCTGCGATCAGAGGGGCAACCTGTTCGCCGGGCTTGGGAGGGAAGCATGGCTACCATCCTGGAGTTCCGCCGCCCGGAAGATGGGGCATCGGGGCAGACCACAGAGTGCCAGCCGGATGAGGGCATCAGCCGGTCGGCCGAGATCATCATCTTTCCCGGCGTGAGGATCGAGCGCCCGCAGGAGGAGGCCGCGAGCCAAGCGCTCCCAGCCGCCGCCAGCCTGCGACCGCCCGAAACGGCACGTCGGGACTAGAGCCTGTCGCGATCATTCTGAGTCGCGCCATTGCTCTAGCTCTTTGGTGAAGCATGTCTTTTGTCCCGAAACCGGTATCCACTTTCGGGAGACATGCTTTAGGTCACCCAAACCTAGAGGTCAGTTCGGGTCCAAGGTGATGCGTTCACGTGTCTGTCGCTCAGCGGTGCCGCTCGGCTCGATTGCAGGACAGTGCCGCGCGCGGCCGTGCTTGCGCATCGGCGCCGTGCTCGGCGCGCTTCTGCTTCTCCCGGCCTGCAGCATGGAAGGCGATTTCGGACGGCCCAAGCGCTGGGCCGTGCAGGCCAGCCTTGCCGACCCGCTCGGCACCCGCGCGGACCTGGGCTGGGGCAATGTCGAGGGCTTCAGCGATACTGAACCGGCCCGCGAGGCGCGCACCGAGGTCCCGACATCCGCGCTGCCGCTGACGGCGGAGGAGATCCAGCTCCGCGAAGCCGCCTATCGTCTGCGCGTGCAGGTGCAGAACCACATGCCCATCGGCAGCTCTCCGAACGCCGAGGTCGCCTATGCGGAGCATCTGACGCGCCAGGGTTATCTGCATGGGCCGTCGCGCCTGGCGAAGATCGAGCTGGAGGTGCAAGCCGACCACGACGCGCTCACCAAGTTCGCCCATGCCGCGCGTATCGTGCTGGGGGCCGACCGCGTGCGCATGCGCGCGGCGCTGGACGAGCGCACGTCGCTGACGGGGCACGACAAGCACGACGCGCACGCCCGCGTCGGCGAGAACATGCTCGTCGTCCGGCGCACCTTCGCGGATATCGAGCGGCGTATCGCGGCTTACGCCTACGCCATCGACCGCACCCGCATCGAGACGCCGGTGCTGGCCGTCGGTCCGCTCAACAACGCCCTGAACCATCTGCGCGACCGTACCGCGTCGCTGCGCTACGAGCTGATCG
This sequence comes from Hyphomicrobiales bacterium, assembly GCA_022361215.1. Classification (GTDB taxonomy): domain Bacteria; phylum Pseudomonadota; class Alphaproteobacteria; order Rhizobiales; family Methyloligellaceae; genus JAKSBI01. Next base: position 24,934 of record JAKSBI010000248.1, read on the forward strand.
AGTCCCACCAGGCCGTGCAGCGCATGGCCGGCTACGGGTCGAAAGCACGGGCCGGCAAGACGGGCAGCGCCGCGCCCGGCCCGGTCGACATTCGGCCGCCGCAGCGCCGCTCCGGCCAACCTCCTGTCAGACCGGCCCGATAGGGCGGCGTCGGGTCAGGCAGGCGCGGTCAGCCGCCCCGCCCAGTCCACGATCAGCGCGGCGAGGGCGCTAGGCTCCTCCAGCGGGCTCATATGGCCCGAGCCTTCAAGAATGCGGATATCGGCGCCCGGGATGCCGTCGGCCAGCTCCTCCGCCTCCGCCAGGCTGCGCAGCGCGTCGTGTCGGCTGGCGACCACCAGGGTCGGGCTGGCGATGCGCCCGAGCCGGTCGTGCTCATCGCGGCGCACCAGCGCGAGCTGGCGCAGAAAGGTCTCCTTCCCGAGACCGAGCGCCATGTCCTGAAGCCGGTCGAGCAGGGCGGTCTCGTCGCGGCGCGCCGGATGCAGCGCAGCCATGCGCGCGTTGCGCGTCAGCCCGCGATAGGCCGAGCGTCGCGCCATCTCCACCATGTCGGGCTTGCGCGTCTGCTGTCTGACCGTGTCGCCGCGCGCCGAGGTGTTGATCAGCACGAGACCGGCGATGCGGCCGGGCGCCGCAACGGCTGCCCGACGGGCGACATAGCCGCCCATCGAAAAGCCGGTCAGCAGGAAGCGCGGCGGGGCGTCGCGCAGCAGCCGCTCGGCCATCCCGTCCAGTGTCGTGTCGCGGCTGAGGTCGGCGTGATGCAGCGTGCCCAGAGCCGCCAGCTCGCCCTCCATGTCGTCCCAAAGGCTGGCGTCGCACATGAAGCCGGGGGCGAGGACGATGTCCGTAACGCGCGTGCCGGTCCCCTTGAAATGCCTCATGCCATCCTCCCGGAGACCGGGCCTTGTCCTGTCATTGCGCCGGCAGCGGCTGTCCCTCCGCGTGCGCCTGCTTGATCAGCGCCCGCAGCCAGTGGTGGCCGTCGTCCGAGGCGTGCCGACGATGCCAGTACATTGACCATGTGAAGGCGTGGTCGCGCAACGGCGGCGTGACGAGGGCGACGCCGAAGGACACCGCGAACCGCCGCGCCAGGCTTTCCGGCATGACGGCGACTAGGTCGCTGCGGGAGACGATCTCGGGCACGGCGAGCCAGTGCGGCACCGTCAGGACGACACGCCGGCGCCGCCCGCCATCGACGAGCTGACGGGCGACGAAGCGGTCGTCGATGGGGCTCTGGGAGACCCTGACCTGCGGCGCCTGCACAAAGGCCTCCAGCCGATCGAGCGCCTGCAGATGCGCGTGGCCGGCCCGCGCGATGCAGACCAGCCTGTCCTCGAACAGCGCCTCCGTGGCGATGGATCCTGAGGCGCGGAGCCCCGTGCTGACCGCGAGCTCGATGTCGCCGCGGTCCAGGGCGTCCTGGGTCGCGGCGGGCGAAAGGTGCGTGAC
>JAKSBI010000786.1 GCA_022361215.1 Hyphomicrobiales bacterium
ATGGTCACCTGGCCGGCGGTCTCGCGGCCGGGCGCCGTCGAGCCCTTCTGCAGGCCGGCGGCCTTGCGCAGGTAGAAGCTGGCCGGCGGCGTCTTGGTCTCGAAGCTGAACGAGCGGTCGGCGTAGCAGGTGATGATCACCGGCGTCGGCGTGCCCTGCTCGACGTTCTGCGTATGGGCGTTGAAGGCCTTGCAGAACTCCATGATGTTGAGACCGCGTTGGCCCAAAGCCGGGCCGACCGGCGGCGAGGGATTCGCCTGCCCCGCCGCGATCTCCAGCTTGATGTATCCGTCGATCTTCTTTGCCACGTCCTAAGACCCTTTCTCTCTCGGGTTTCGCGGTACGGCCAGCCAGTCGTGGGCTTTGACGCCGGCCTCCCGCAAGGAGCCGCCCGCCGTCCCTCGGCGCGCGGCCCGCAAGATTTCGCGCTACAGTTTCTCGACCTGCGAGTACTCCAGTTCGACCGGGGTCGAGCGCCCGAAGATCGAGACCGAGACCTTGAGGCGCGCGCGCTCCTCGTCGACCTCCTCGACCATGCCGTTGAAGGAGGTGAAGGGGCCGTCGGAGACCCGCACCTGCTCGCCGACCTCGAAGGTGATCGAGGGCTTGGGCCGCTCGACGCCTTCCTGGACCTGCTGCAGGATCCGGTTGGCCTCGTCCTCGGTGATCGGGATCGGCTTCTGGTCGGAGCCGAGAAAACCGGTCACCTTGGGCGTGCTCTTGATGAGATGATAGGTCTGGTCCGTCATCTCCATCTTCACCAGCACGTAGCCGGGGAAGAACTTGCGCTCCGACGCCACCTTGCGGCCGCGGCGCATCTCCACGACCTCTTCCATCGGCACCAGCACCTCCTCGAAGAGGTCCTCGAGCCCGGCCGCCTTGGCGCGCTCCTTGATCGACTCGGCCACCTTGCGCTCGAAGTTCGAGTAGGCGTGCACGATGTACCACTGTTGCGTCATGTCCTGCCGGCGCCTCGATCCTCGTTCCTGCCGCTATCACCCAAGACCCAGCACCAGGCCCACGACCCAACTCAGGATCTGGTCCGCGGCCAGGAAGAAAAGAGCGGAGGCCACCACCATCAGCAGGACCATCACCGTGGTGATCATGGTTTCCTTGCGCGTCGGCCACGTCACCTTCGACGTCTCGGTGCGCACCTGCTGCAGGAACTCGAAAGGATTGGTCTTCGCCATTGTTCGGTCTTCGTCTGCTCGCTCGGCTCGACGGGCCCGGCGCAACCGTCGCCTTCGGCCCGTCTCGCTCTGTTATCTCGTCCGCCCCGCCGGCTGGCAGGAGTGGAGGGACTCGAACCCCCAACCCCCGGTTTTGGAGACCGGTGCTCTAGCCAGTTGAGCTACACTCCTAAACATTCGCCTCCGGTGCGGGTCCTTCGGCCGCGCCGAACCCTACTCTATGATGCTTGCGACGACGCCTGCGCCGACGGTACGGCCGCCTTCGCGGATCGCGAAGCGGAGGCTCTCCTCCATCGCGATCGGCACGATAAGCTCGACCTCCATCGTGCAGTTGTCTCCGGGCATCACCATCTCC
>JAKSBI010000499.1 GCA_022361215.1 Hyphomicrobiales bacterium
ATCGCGCTCGCCTTGGTGCCAGGACGGTATCTGGTCGCCATCGGCCTGTGCGCCCTCCTGCCGGTGCTCGCCGCCATCGCCAGCGGCTGGCGCTTCGCGCTGCTGGGCGCCGCGGTCCTGACCCTCGGCGCGTCGCTGCTGGCCAAGCTGGCGTTCGGTGCCGGCGCGTCCTGGACGCTGGTGCTGAGCTTGAACGCGGTCTTCGCCGCCGCCGCGATCGCCGGCTACGGCCTGACCGTGCGGAGCCGCACGGGACGCACCGCCCCGATCGGCTAGGCCCGGCACGTGGCCGTGCCGGGCGCGTATGCCTGTCAGTCGTGCTCGAGCCGTGCGATCAGGCTGGAGGTGTCCCAGCGCCGGCCACCCATCTTCTGCACCTCGGAATAGAACTGGTCCACCAGCGCGGTGACCGGCAGGTTGGCGCCGTTGCGCCGCGCCTCGTCGAGGCAGATGCCGAGGTCTTTGCGCATCCAGTCGACGGCGAAGCCGTGCTCGAAGTCGTCGTCGATCATGGTCTCCCAGCGGTTCTCCATCTGCCAGGACTGGGCCGCCCCCTTCGAGATCGTGGCGATCACCTCCGCCACGTCGAGGCCGGCCCGGTTGGCGAAGTGCAGGCCCTCCGAAAGGCCCTGCACCAGCCCGGCGATGCAGATCTGGTTGACCATCTTGGTGAGTTGCCCGGCGCCGGCGGGCCCGAGCAGGTTCACCGCCCGCGCGTAGCAGGCGATCACCGGCGCCGCCCGGTCGAATGTCGCCTGCTCGCCGCCGGCCATGACCGTAAGCACGCCGTTCTCGGCCCCCGCCTGACCGCCCGAGACCGGCGCGTCGAGGAAGGCCGCGCCCTTCTCGCGCGCCGCCGCGTCGAGTTCGCGGGCGACGTCGGCCGAGGCCGTGGTGTTGTCGACGAAGACCGCGCCTTGGCCGAGCGTGCCGAAGGCCCCGTCCGGCCCGATGGTGACGGCGCGCAGGTCGTCGTCGTTGCCGACGCAGGAGAACACGAACTCGGCCCCGTCCGCGGCCTCCGCCGGCGTCGCCGCCGTGGTGCCGCCGAACTCGGCCGCCCATTCCTCCGCCTTCGCGCCCGTGCGGTTATAGACCACCACGTCATGGCCGCCCTTGGACTTGATGTGCCCCGCCATCGGATAGCCCATGACGCCCAAACCGATCCAAGCGACTCTGCTCATCATTGCCTCTTCGTTCTGTCATGTTGTTCGGAGAAAACCCGCGGCGGGTTCTAGCGGATCGGGCGCGGGTTGTCTCTCTATAG
>JAKSBI010000195.1 GCA_022361215.1 Hyphomicrobiales bacterium
ACCGGCAATCGAGGCCAAGGCTGAATAGTGACTAACGCGAAGCGGCTCGAGAACAAGGGTGGGGCCCGTGAGCTCAGTGGCCTCGTAAGTTGCACTCATGACCTGCTCCTTATCAGGCGCTGAACATGTTTCGTTTTATCGGGCGGCATTGCGTCAGGGCTAGCCGAGTGTCGATGGAAATCACTGCCGACAAATCCCGCCACGTCTTCATTCCGTGTTACCCGGCGATTGACCATTCAGGCGCGTTGTTCTGTGCGCCATGAGCCGTCCCCGTCGGGGAAAACAGTCTTTCGGCCATGCGCAAGTCGCTCTCGTTGTCGATCTCGTACCACCTGACGTCGTCGCATCTGGCAGCAGCGATCTGCAGGTCGAGCAGGCCTGCCTGTTGCGCAAGCATGTGCGCCTCCTCGAAAATCGATTGTCGAAGTCAAGCCGGGCTTCTACAGGGACCCGCGCTCGTCAGGCACGCTTGGGCAGATACCGATTTTCCGCCGATGCAAGCTCGTCATAACGCAGCAGGCCGAACACCTCGTCGAGCGTCGCCACCTCCGGCTCGATGCCCGCGATGCTCTCTTCTGCGATGATGCGGCTGCAGACGGCCCGCATGCCGGCGACCGCTGCCCGCATCGCATGATTGGCCCAGATCACCGTCGAAATGCCGGCCTCGCGGTAAGCCGAAACTGGCGTGCGGTAGTATTTCGTGGGCACGATCACGATCGGAAGCCTTTTCCATGCTTTTGCGAAAGCGAGAATCTCGTCTGCTTCCGCCTTACGCGAATGGATCAGGATCGCATCGGCGCCGGCGTCCGCATAAGCATCGGCACGGTGCAGGGCCTCATCGAGCCCGTAGCCGGCAATCAGCGCCTCGATGCGGGCGACAAGCACAAGGTCGTTTCCCGTGCTGTCCTTGACCGCAGACAGGCGGCCGGAGAACTCGTCGATGTCGGCCAGCGGATGACGGTTGCCGACGAAGGAGTTCATCTTCGGAAATCCCTTGTCCTCCAGGCATACGCCGGCGCCGCCGCGCTGCAGGAGCTTCATTGCCAGCAACCGCGCATTGTTGAAGTTGCCGAAGCCGGAATCGCCATCCACCAGGATCGGCAACCTGCTGGCGTCGGCCATGCGCTCCACCACATCGATCACATGGGTCCAACTCGCCTCATTGGCATCGCGATAGCCAAGACTGGCAGAAATGGACAAGCCCGACGCCCAAAGGCCCTTGAAGCCCGCCTGCATGGCAATCGCGGCTGAAAGTCCGTCATGCGCTTCCATGAGATAAGTCAGGTTGGCGGAAGAGATCAGATCGTGCAGCGCTTTTGACGCATCCTCAATCGGGTCGATGCTCTTGGGCAGGTTGATTGTTTGATCCATTGCCACTCCTCCTTCGCGAAACTCAGGCTGAATGTGTTTGCAAAGAAATGCAATGCTCAATGCTGAAATATTTAAAAATATATCTCCCATTTCTCGGTAAAAACTTGTGAGTGCAAGATAATTGGGCAAGTGCGACATATATTGCCGAATATATTATGTCAATCTGCAGGGCTCGCGACTCGCTCGGGGAGACCCATGGTCTGGCGAACATGAGTCATCATGGCAAACGGATGGAGGTTTGCCATGGGAGCAGCGCTTCTTCTGTGCCGGGACTATGATGGGGCCGAGCTTCGCCGGCTGGCGAAGGATTCGGGGGAGGCCAAACAGACTCGTCGCCTGCTTACCCTTGCAGGGCTTCATGACGGTGGCGCGCGCGGCGATGCGGCACGGATCGGCAGCGTCGGTCTGCAGAGTGTCCGCGACTGGGTGGTGGTTCGCTTCGACGAGGAAGCTCCGGACCGTCTGATCGACCGCAAGGCGCCTGCAGCGCACCCAAGGGTCAAGCCGGCTGGCACACCTCGAAGAAGCTCAATATCCCCGGCAACGTTACGCTCATGCCCCTGCCGCCGAGATCGCTCGAACTCAACCCGGCGGAAAACACCCGGCAGTTCATGCGCGACACCTGGCTGTCAAACCGCATCTTCAGCTCCCACCAGGATATCGTCCATCACGGCTGCTTCCTGAGGGGAATTCGAGCTCTCGGTGCCTTCAAAGAGTTAGCCCGGAAGGCCGTGCCCTTTGCGGTGCGGGGGTGCCGGATTTCGGGAGATGTGCCGTCCGAATGGCGTAAACTCTCTGTTGGCCGGTTTGGCGCCGACAAAGGGGGGGCATATGTCTCATCCTCCGAAGATCAAGGTCGGGAGCCAAAGCGACAGCATGGGGAAATAGGAGAGCGCGATCAGCAGGGCGAAGCCGAGCAGGAGGAATGGCAGGATGTCTCTCAAGGAAGACTCGAGCGGTATCCCGCCCACCTTGCACGCCCCATTGAGGCAGAGGCCGATGGGCGGCCGCTCGGCATCGGGTCGGGCAGCCTCGCGATCCTCGCGGGATTGCCCGAGGACGAATGCGAGGACATTCTGGCCTTCCAAGCCGAGGCGCGGCGGCCGTTCGGGATCGACGACGCGAGCCTGCGGGACAGCATCCGGTCCACCAGGGATCGCGGCTCCTGCTGGTCGGCGGCGGCATCCATCTGTCGCAGGCCTACGATGCCTTGCAGGCCCTAGCCGTCGAACACCATGCGCCATAGCGCGCCCAGGCTTTCGCGGGCGCGCTCGCGGTGGGTTCGGTAGCGGGCGTGGGCCGTCGGCGGTGCATCGGGCGCGAGCTCGATCGACCAGAGCGCGCGCACGGTGTTCGGCACGAACGAGTATCTGACATCGATGATCCGGTTGGGCTGGTCCGGGTCTTCCGCCACGAAGCCGTCGCTGAACCAGCGGAAGCGCTCGATGTCGCGGGCCTGCTGCGAGGCCGGGTCGAGCCAGGGCAGGTCGCGCTCCCGATCGAGGATCGGAACCGAGACGCCCGGGAACGTCCGCGGTAGGACGTTCGGGCGCACCGCGTCCACGTAAAACCGATCCGCCGTTTGGTAGATCGTCTTCCAGACCACGATGTTGCCGAAGCTCGGCTTCACCTCGATACGGACCGGCGTATGCCCGCGGGATGCGGCGATCTCGCCGGCCATGGCCCGCGCCGCATGGTGCTGCAGCGCGCCGGCCGCCAGATAGAGGCCGACCCAGGCGAG
>JAKSBI010000777.1 GCA_022361215.1 Hyphomicrobiales bacterium
GACTTCTGGTACCTGCCGGACGGGCGCACCATCCACACCGTCGCCGAGCGGGGTACCGACGGCGGCGTCACCTATCTCTACGAGGACATGACCGAGCGCCTGTCGCTGGAGAGCCGCTACAACGCGCTGATCAACGTCCAGAAGGAGACGCTCGACCATTTGCGCGAAGGCGTTGCCGTGTTCGCCAGCGACGGCCGGCTGAAGCTGTTCAATCCGGCCTTCGCCGAGATCTGGAGGCTCGACAGCCAGGCGCTCTCCCAGGGTCCCCATGTGGAGGGCGTGATCGCGTCGTGCCGGACGCTGCTGGACGACGAGGCGGCGTGGCGGGAGGTCAAGTCCGCGGTGACCGGCATCGACGACCAGCGCAATCCGATCGAAGGCCAGCTCAGCCGCCCGGACGGCATCGCGCTCTACTATGCCGGCCTGCCGCTCCCCGACGGCGCCACCCTGCTGACCTATGCGGACATCACCGACAGCAAGCGCGTGGAGCGCGCGCTGATCGAGCGCAACGAGGCGCTGGAGGCGGCCGACCACCTGAAGAACGCCTTCATCTCGCACGTCTCCTATGAGCTGAGGGCGCCGCTCACCAACATCATCGGCTTCGGCGAGCTGCTGGCCAACCCGGCCATGGGGGCGCTCAACGAGAAGCAGCAGGACTATCTGTCCGACATCCGCTCGTCGAGCGACGCCCTGCTGGCCATCGTCAACGACATTCTCGATCTCGCCACCATCGATGCCGGCGCCCTCGAGCTGCGGCTCTCGCCGGTCAAGGTGGCCGACGTGGTCGACGCCGCTGTGCTCGGCGTGCGCGACCGCCTGCAGCGCGCCAAGCTCGGGCTCGACGTTCATATCGACCCGAGCCTCTCCGAGTTCGAGGCCGACGCGAAACGCGTGACCCAGGTCCTCTACAACCTGCTGTCGAACGCCATCGGCTTCTCCAGCGAGGGCAGCAGCATCCGGCTCGCGAGCCACCGCGACGGCGAGATGATCGCCATCTCGGTCGAGGACCGGGGTCGCGGCATCGCGGTCGAGGATCAGCCGGCGGTCTTCGACCGCTTCGAGAGCCGCCGCCAGGGCTCGAACCATCGCGGCGCCGGGCTCGGGCTCTCGATCGTGAAGAGCCTGGTGGAGCTGCATGGCGGCGACGTCTCGCTGATGTCGGAGCCCGACAAGGGCACCACCGTGACGGTGCGGTTCCCCATCGCGCGCGCCGGCGCCTCCAGGGGCGACGCGCCGGAGAGCGCCGAGACGGCTCCCGAAGGCGACGCGTCGTCCGCGGCGGCATGAGCGAGACCTGGCGGATCGACGGTGCCGATCCGGCAGCGCTCGACTTTGTCGCCTCGGCGCTGGCGCTGGTCGTGCGGGCCGGGGATCTGATCGCGCTGACTCCGGCCGCCGGAGACCGGCCGGACCGCTTTGCCGCCGCGCTGATCGAGCATGTGGGCGGGGGCCATGAGACGCCTCGGCTCAGCATTGCGCAATTGGATGCGAGCGGGGGCGCGGCGGGCCTTGCGGACGCGCTGGAGCGGGGCTTGGCGCTGGTTCGCTGCGGGGGGCAGGCGCTTGCCGAGGACGCCCTTGAAATCGATCTGGCGGAGGCGGGCGCGCTCACGCTCCGCGGCCACGGGGCCTGGGCCGGACGGCTCGCCCGGCTGCGCGCCATGGCCGGCTTTCTGGAGCGTGCCGCGCCCGGTCGGCCGAAGCTCGGCTTTCTGCAGGGCGATGCCTCCACCCGCGCCTACGCCCGCGTCGCCACGCCGGAGCGGGCCTGCATCCTGATGGATGCGCCGCGCCAGCCGGACGGCCCCGCCATCCGGGACGGCAAGCCCTACAGCGCCATCGCCCATCTCGCCGAGGACGTCCGCCCCTTCGTCGCCGTGGCTGGGGCCTTGCGCGCGGCGGGCCTCAGCGCGCCGGAGATCTTGGCCCACGATCTCGAAAACGGCTTTCTGCTGATCGAGGACCTGGGCGACCGGGTCTATGGCGACGAGATCGCGGCAGGCCGCGACCACGTGGAGATCTACCGTCCGGCCGTGGACGCCCTGCTGGCGCTCAGGGAGACCGGCGCGCCCGAGCGTCTCGACCTGCCGGGCGGCGCCTACCGGCTTCCGCCCTACGACGAAGACGCGATGACGATCGAGGTCGATCTGCTGCTGGACTGGTACTGGCCGGCGACGCAGGGCGGCGCGGCGCCGGGGGCCGCGCGCGCGGCGTTCCACGAGCTGTGGCGGGAGCAGTTCGCCTTTCTGGCACGCCAGCCCGTCGGCTGGGTGCTCCGGGACTATCACTCGCCCAATCTGATCTGGCTGCCGGAGCGGGAGGGCGCCAAGCGCGTCGGCATGATCGATTTTCAGGACGCGCTGCGGGGGCCGCAGGCCTACGATCTGGTCTCGCTCCTGCAGGATGCGCGCCTCGACGTTCCGGCGGCGGTTGAACGCGCGCTGTTCGCTCATTACTGTGCCGCCTGCGAACGCAACGATCCCACCTTCGACACGACCGATTTCTCAAGGGCCTATGCAATTCTCGGCGCGCAGCGCAACACCAAGATTCTCGGCATCTTCGTGCGCCTCGACCGGCGCGACGGCAAGCCGGACTATCTCGCGCATCTGCCGCGCGTCACCGCCTATCTGGAGCGCAACCTGGCACATCCGGACCTGGCGGGGCTGCGGCGCTGGTACGACGCGCATCTGCCGCCGGAGACCCGCCATGGGCGGCGGCCGGCGTAGCGCCGCGCGCGGGAGGCTGCGGTGAGCGTGCCTGAGCGCGCCATGGTGCTTGCCGCCGGCTACGGCAGGCGTATGCAGCCCCTCACGGACACGAAGCCTAAGCCGTTGGTCCCCCTGGGTGGCAAGCCGCTGCTGGACCATGTGCTCGACCGCCTCGACGGCGCCGGGGTGAGGACCGCCGTGGTCAACGTGCACTACCTGGCCGACCAGATCGAGGATCACCTGGCGACGCGCAACGGCCCCAAGATCGTCGTCTCGGACGAGCGGGAGCTGCTGCTCGACACGGGCGGCGGCGTCTGCCGGGCGTTGCATCTGTTGGGCGATGCGCCCTTCTTCGTCCACAACTCGGACTCCGTCTGGATCGAGGGGGCCGCGTCGAGCCTGGAGCGTATGGCGCGCGCCTGGGACCCTGATGCCATGGACTCGCTGCTCATGCTGGCGCCCGTGGTGAACGCGCTCGGCTATGCCGGCTCCGGCGACTTCACCATGGCGCCGGACGGCCGCCTGCGCCGCAGGCCCGAGGGCGGCATCGTGCCCTTCGTCTTCGCCGGCGTCTCCATCGCCCACCC